>JBEKQA010000040.1:0-22115 GCA_049520195.1 Bacteroidales bacterium | reverse complement strand
TAATCATCATGAAAATACAACTGTACGCCCGGTAAACCCTCAAAACCGTCAGACTGAAAAGCTTAATCCCACGCCGAATAATCGAACCGGATCAAACGAAGTTCACCCGGTTCAGAACAGAACAAATAACCCTCCTACGCAAAAGATCCACCAAACACCTAATAATCAAGGTAATCAGGTTCATCAGGTAAATCAATCCACGCAGCATCAGGGCAATCAGGTTCATCAGGTGAATCAATCACCGCAGCACCAGGGTAACAATCAACAACATAAGGTGAATCAGGTTCCTCAACACCAGAAGAATCAAGTGAAAACGGTAAAACCAGCTCCTCATCAGACAACTCGTAAAGAGGAGCCTGAGAAAAAGTAATTCTATAAATTCTTACCCGGGATAAAAATGAGAAGGATAATTAAATACCTGGTAGTCATTATTTTCATTGGAATCAGTCCTTTTTTTGTTACAGCCCAGATCTTACAGGATGCAATGAAGGTCATTGATCCGGGGAAAGGAGGATTGACCGAAAAAGATGCTGCCGATGGGATCCGGGAAGCACTGGTCAAGGGAACGGGTCAGAGTATGGCACTTGTCTCGAAGACTGATGGTTACTTTTTGAACCCTGAAATAAAGATCCCTTTCCCCGAGGATGCAAAGAATATAGAATCAAAATTAAGAGCCATTGACCTCGGCAGCAAAGTCGACGAAATGGTCCAAACCATCAATCATGCAGCTGAGAACGCAGCAAAAGAGGCTGAGCCCATATTTGTTTCTGCCATAAAAGGGATGAATATTTCTGATGCTTTACAAATAATCCGCGGGAAGAATGATGCAGCTACTCAGTACCTTTTAAAGACGACTACACCGGATTTGAAAACAAAATTCAAGCCTGTAATTAAATCTTCACTTGACAAGGTTGATGCGACCCGGATGTGGTCGGAACTGATGAATGCATATAACCAGATTCCATTCGTCACTAAACAGAATCCCGACCTGGCAGCTTATGCTACTGATAAAGCGATCAGTGGCCTGTTTATAATGATTGCTAAGGAAGAATTGAAGATCCGCCAAAACCCTGCTGCCCGTACAACAGACTTACTGAAAAAGGTTTTCGGGCAATAAAATTTGGATAAGAAAATATTAACTGCGAAATGAAAAACCTTCAGTTTCCGGCATTTCGCAGTTTTATAAAAATTATGCTGATTTATGAAACAATATTTACTGAGCTTTATATATATTATCTTGTCCGGAATGACGATGGCGCAGGGGGTTCTCAGTCTCACTCCCTCGTCGTCTCCAATAAATACTTCAGGAGTTAATATTTCAATTGTCCTTGATTCGACGTTGGCCCCGCCCGATTCTGTCATGCCTTTGACTATAAATATTGGACCTTCCCTTGGATTCAATGTTATTCGTAACCATAACAGTATCAATGCCACATTTAATTTCAGTCATATGATTTCCGGAGAGTATAATATTGATGTAGTATTCCCAGGGGGGCCTGCCAATCCCACGATTTATCTTACAAGTTCAGCTGCATTCACAGTAACGGATACTGTTACCACGCCATGGTTTGTTGCTGGCACTAATGTGACTCATTGTTACGATACAGTTCAGGAAATTACGTGTCCTGGCGATTCGTCCGCACCCTTTTTTGGACAGACAAATGGGATTACTCCTTCCTATATAAATAACGGTGACGGTACAATTACAGATCGGGTTACAGGGTTAATGTGGCAGCGGGATCCGGGACCTAAAAGGACTTATATAGATGCTCTTTCAGGCGCAGATACACTGACTTTAGGCGGTCATAACGACTGGCGCCTGCCTACGATTAAAGAGCTCTATTCTTTAATCGAATTCACTGGTTTAGATCCAAGTGGCGTTCTTAACGGAACACCTCTTTCACTGCTGACTCCCTTTATTGATACAAATTATTTTGTTTTCCATTATGGCGATACAACGAGTGGCTACCGCATTATAGATGCACAATACTGGAGTTGCTCAGAATATGTATCCACTGTCATGGGTAATGATCACTCGGTATTCGGAGTCAATTTTGCGGATGGCCGCATCAAGAGTTATCCAAGACAAGGCGGCAATCAAGGTCCCGGTGATACAAAACAATATGCTCAATATGTCCGGGGGAAAATGAAAGGATATGGATTTAATCATTTTGTTGATAATGGTGATAGCACGATCACTGATCAGCGTACCCAATTTATGTGGAGCAAAGGAGATTGCGGTCATCCACTTAATTGGCAGGATGCGCTGGCATGGGTACAGACGAAAAATTCACAGCACTGGCTGGGTCACAATGATTGGCGGCTTCCGACTACAAAAGAACTCGAGAGCATTGTGGATTATACACGTTCGCCTGCTACAACAAACTCTCCGGCAATCGATTCTTTATTTTATTGCACGGGAATAACAAACGAAGCAGGACAGGCCGATTATCCATATTACTGGTCATCAACAACACATTATAACTATATGGCTGCAGCAAGAAATGCTGCATATATATCATTTGGAAGAGCCATGGGATACATGAATGGCACATGGGAGGATGTTCATGGTGCGGGCGCTCAACGCAGCGACCCTAAACAGGGAGATCCTAATGCATACCCACATGGTCATGGTCCTCAGTGGGATGCAATAAGAATTTACAACTATTTACGCTGTGTCAGGGATATAACGTATCCTGCAGGGATTGAGCAACATTCAAGCGATCCTATGAACTTTATTATCTCTCCAAACCCTTCGGACGGGAATTTTACAATAACCTTCAATCTTAAGCAGGAGCAGAGGATGAGGATAGAATGTTGCAGCACTTCCGGAGCTATCGTCTTTACGTCGGATATCGGGTTGCAGCCAAAAGGGGAACACAGGCTTACAAATACAATTTCTTCAGGAGCAGGGGTCTATTTCCTGAAGATCATTGCAGGGCCTGAAACATCTGTTAAAAAGGTAGTTATCTTTTAAAATAAATATTGAGCCCACTCTGAAAAGTCTTTTTTTAACGCAAAGGCGCTAAGACGCTAAAAAGCGCTACGAAGTATATCGTTGAAATTGAACTTTTTGTGTCTTTTTGTATGATGGTACAATTTTAAAATGGGTTTTCGGAGTGGACTCAATATTGGTGTTACAGGCAACCAGAGACATTTTTTGTGTTTAATAATATTCCCAGGTATTTTAATTTGGTTTATTATCATTGCTTCTCAAGCCATTTATACCATTTGTCCATTCCCTCTCCTGATTTTGCTGACAATTGGATAAACTCAAGATCAGGATTTAACTGCTTAGCCGAATTAATGACAGTTTCAACGTCGAAATCAACATAGGGCAGCAAATCTGTTTTATTGATAATGCAAAGATGGGCTGATTTGAACATATAGGGATATTTTACCGGCTTGTCATCCCCTTCGGTCACGCTGATCACCAGGACTCTTTTCTTTTCGCCAAGATCGAAGAGGGCAGGGCAGACCAGGTTTCCCACATTTTCAATAAAGAGGATAGAATCATTTCCAACTTCCATTTTTTTCAGGGCGGACCGAATCATATTTGCATCAAGATGACACCCGGATCCGGTATTAATCTGCAGGGCAGGAGCGCCTGCTTTCTCAATCCGGTCGGCATCACGGGTAGTTTGCTGATCGCCTTCGATCACAAATATCTTGCGGGACGGGCTTAGGTCATAGATGGTTTGCTCAAGGATTGTCGTTTTACCGGAACCCGGAGAACTGACCAGGTTAAAGCAATCCACCTTTTTCCCTTCAAAATAACCGCGGTTCCATTCAGCCACCCGATTATTCTCTGAGAGAATATCCAGGTTGAGGTCGATAACCTTTTTGGGTACATGCGTATGGGTATGAGTATGCCAGTGACCATCATGCTCATGCTCATGTTCATGAGTATAGCCTTCATGATTGTGATCGTGTTCGTTTGCATGTTCATGATCATGTTCATGATCATGCTCGTGATCATGATTATGCCCGGGCCCATGAATATTAACTTCGTCCGGTTTTCCGCAGCCACATGTCTCACACATAGGATTCAGATTTAATTATTGAATTATAACTTGTTTTTAGTCATATTGTTGTCATATCAGGTCGTCACCATTGATACCACCCTGAATTCCTGACCTGCTACAATCTCTGATGTAAAAGATTGACAGTGAGGACACCGATCAAAAAATGATTGCATTTCAAATACTAGCTCACAGGATTTGCACTGTCCTTTACCCGGGATACGATCAATTTTTATTGTTGTATGTTCAAGCAGGGTGTCTTTTATCACCATTTGTAAGGCAGGCTCAAAGATTCCTGCCTCTACACCGCTGAGATCTCCTATTTCAATAAGGATCTCTTCAATAGAAGAAACTCCGTTTTTATTGGCTTCACGCCTGACAAGGTCAATAACATCCAGTGCCAGTGATAGTTCGTGCATGGTTTCTTCTTTTAACAGATCCTTGGTAACGGGTCCCCGGTCAATAAATCTATGATTCGCCTGCCTCCGGTAATGGTCTTCAATAGAACTTTGCCTTTGTAATCATCTATGACGTGGCCGATGACAGTGCTTTTACTTCCCAATTCGTTTTTCTTCATAATCTCCAGAATATGATCACTTTCAGACGGATCTACAACCATTAGGACTTTACCTTCATTGGCAATATAAAGCGGATCAAATCCCAATAACTCACACATCACAGAAACTCCTTTATCAACAGGAAGAAGTGATTCATCAATTTCAATGCCAGCATCAATTTTTCCGGCCAGTTCGTTCAGAACAGTAGCGACGCCACCTCTTGTCGGGTCCCGCATGAATTTCACACCTTCAGTCTGGTCAAGGACTTCCCTGATCATGTGGTTCAGCGAGGCACAATCGGAAATCACAGGTAGTTTGAAGTTGAAATTCTCACGTACCTTCATGACTGCCATCCCATGATCTCCAATGGTACCATTAATCATGATCACATCGCCGGTTTTTATGTTCCCTCCCGTGCTTATCGACAGATCTTCCTTACTTATACTTCCTATTCCAGCGGTATTAATGAAAATCTTATCACATTTTCCTTTATTAACCACCTTGGTATCGCCGGTAATCACAATTACTCCTGCATTTTTTGCTTCTTCGGCCATCGAGCTGACGATGGTCTCAAGATCGCTCATTAAAAAGCCTTCTTCAATTATAAATGAAGCACTTATATAAAGCGGCACTGCTCCTGAGACAGTAAGATCGTTCACGGTGCCGCATATAGCTAGCTTACCTATATTACCCCCCGGGAAAAAGATTGGATCGATCACAAATGAATCGGTAGTAAATGCCATATCGGCATAGTCAACCGGAAATATAGCAGAATCGGTCTGTTCATCAAGGATGGGGTTCTTAAAGTACTGAAGAAACAGGTCATTGATGAGCTTGTGCATCATCCGACCGCCATTTCCATGACTCAGTAATATTTTCTCTTCCCCGGTACTCATGAGCGATATTTATAGTAAGTTGCGCAGGTCCCTTCTGATGAAACCATGCAGGCACCCACCGGATCAGAAGGAGTACAGCTCGTGGAAAAGAGCTTGCAGTCATTGGGTGTTTTCAATCCCCTCAGGATTGACCCACAGATACATCCTACAGGATCTGCCGGTTCCGGGACGGTGACAGTAAAATGTTTCTCTGCATCGAACTTTGAGAAATCGCTGCGTATTTTCAGACCACTGGCCGGAATGTTTCCAAGTCCGCGCCAACGGTCATCTTTCAACTCAAAGACTTTATCCATAAGTGCCTGAGCAATTTTATTCCCCCCGTTCGTGACTACTCTTTTATACTGAATTTCCACCTTTGGGGAATCTGTCTCGAATTGCTTTACAAGCATGAGTACTGACTGCATCAGATCGGCAGGTTCAAAACCTGCAACTACAACCCCAAGGCCATAAACAAGTGCCAGTTCATTGTAAATAGCGGTTCCAGTAATAGCACTCACGTGACCGGGTGCGATAAATCCGTTAATCTTAACACCCTCCTCAACAAGGGCCTTCATGACCGGAGGCATGACTTTGTGGGCACTCAGGACGAAAAGATTATCAATATTCTGTTTTTGTGCCTCTACAATGATTGCGGCGGTGGCAGGGGCTGTTGTTTCAAAGCCAATCCCCAGAAAGACAACTTTTCTATCAGTATTTTTCTTAGCTATATCAAGTACATCCAAAGCAGAATAAACAATCCTAATTTCATGGCCGTTTGCTTTCTCTTTCTCGAGTGAACTTGCTGACCCTGGTACACGGATAAGGTCGCCATAGGTGGTGATGATCACACCGGGAAGCCGGCTATAAGCAATTGCAGTATCAAGAAAATGCTGGCTGGATACACAAACGGGACAACCTGGGCCTGATAATAACCGGATGTTGGGCGGAAGCAATGAATTAAGTCCGAACCTATGAATAGCTGCAGTATGACCGCCACAGACTTCCATCAGGGTGATCTCTTTCTTTGAAATATCCTTCAATTCCTTTGAAATTGAGAGGACTGATTCTTTCTTCCGGTAATCCAGGAGGTAATCCATGTGGAACTCTATCAAGGGTCTGCGTTCTCAATCTCATTTAAAAGCCGGATCATTTCTGCCGCTTCTTCAGGGTTTACCTTTTCAATTGCGAAGCCGGCGTGCAACATCACAAAATCACCCGGATGAACATCTTCCAAAAGCAAAAGACTGGCCTGGTATTCGACTTCCCCGATAGCTACAAGAGCAGTTTTTTCATTAGTACTGATAACTTTTGCAGGAATGGCTAAGCACATCTGGGGTTACACTTTTTAAACATGATTATTGGTCATCCTGATCTGTTCATCAAGATGAGATTTCTGAATCAAAGATAATTGAAATCAATGAATTAAGCAATTTCGTCAGCAGGTAAGGATTTATAATTAACGTGATTGTCCTTTAAAAACTGAAGAGTTCTCCCTTGGAACAATGTTCCCTTCAAATATCAGCTTTCCTGTGTTAACACCATTCATGGTTGCAGTCGCATAGCCCGTATAATCGATCGTCATGTTGATGTCATAAATATCGATATTGGCCTGGATGGTCATGACTAGAAAGAAACTTTTCCTTTTTGAATCTTTTTCAAGTTTCCAATTGATTACCCTGCCCTGGACCGTTACCCCTCCAACACCGTTATAACCAACTCGTTGCGGATTTCCAACCTGGATTATTCCGAGGAGAGAATCGATGGAGATGAAATTCAATGTGGATATAACATCGGCACGCATACCCCTGTTGTTCCTAAGGAACTGGGCTTCGAGGACAAACCTTCTTGAAGTAAGAAGGGTATCGGTTGCTTTGAATTGTTGCTCAACCTTTTCTTGCTTCTCTTTCTTCTTCTTATCAGAAACTTCTTTTTTAGCTTCTTTGGTCATTTTCTGATTTTGTGCAATAAGTCCGCCCGAAAGGAAGAGACTTATTAAAAACAAGCAAATCCAACGCATGGTTATAGGGTTTGAGGATGAATATACAAATTTACTAAAAATTTGGAATAAAGAGGTAAAGAAAGTGACAGAGTGACAGAGGGAATTGTGGTTAAAGACGTAACGCTTGACGCGAATATCTTTATAGTTGTGCTGAGCGTAGTTCGGGAATTATATATAAAAATAAATTGAGAGGTTGTCAGGATTTTTACATATGTTAGGGTAAAAGCTTATAGAAACTAACGTTTTCTACGAAATGTTAGGGTCTTAAAATAATCGTGAATATATTAGGAATTAAGGGTTTTCGTGCTTATCTTTGTGTGCTAAACCAGGACCCTTACAAAATGGCTTTTGTCACTGATATTATTTTTTTAAATACCCACGGTAGATTTGAAGATAAAATCTACAGGGTTATCCATGGCCGGACTATTTCTTCGAGGTACCCGGTTTACAAGAAGGGACGGAAGAGGAGTGAGAAGCAGGTTGCTAACAATATAACCTTCGGTGATGCAACTATTTATGCAAAGAGGGTAATGATAGATCCAACCTTGCGGTGTAAATACGAACTGAGGGTGAAGGGTTTACAGAATGCATGGAATCTTGCCATCCAGGATTACATGCTGAGGCACAGGGTGAAAAAGATAAAGGGAATTGATACCAATGGGTATGAGGAACTCAGTAGAAGGGGTGTGAACCTTTCGACATGGGAGGGGGAGAAGGAAATAGCTGCAACACGGTTGAGTAATGAGAAACCCATTAAAAAAGATGAGTCATTAGTAAACGCCGAAGTACCTTTTTTAGGGGGTTAGTTTTAAGAAGGAAGTGAAGCGTGAAGAGTGAAGTGTGAAGCGTTAAAAAGAAAGAATCAGAGATTAAAATCCAACCATTTCTTTAAATTTCTTGAATCTGAGGTGGGAGTGGTATGCGAAGTGGAGTCGGTTTTTGGTTAAGATCAGCTATTTAGCTTTCATTTTTAGTGTGAATGGTTCCAAAGAGGTGATTATGGGTTGGGCTTTGGATGGGCGAACCCTGAGCGAACCCTGAGCGAATGACCGACGAAAGGACGATGAAGCAAAATTGGTTAACTAATAGAGGATGAGGCCTTTAGTCACCGCGATGGATTGAAGTCAGAATAGGCAGAATTACAAATTCTGCTCAGCAAAGATCTAAGATTTCAGAACTCCCTTAAAAGTATCTCCCTTTTATTAGGGCTTGTCCGATTGTGAAGTAAAAGGCAGCGTCAATCATGGAAAAGATACCGACACCAACAAGGGCCCAGGTTGTGAGCTGAACATTAAGCACCCGTGTTTTCTCGTGGATTGTATCGGTCAGATCCACAGTTCGTTTACGGGCAAATAAGTAGATGATAAAGACAATGATCATGGGCAGGGCATAGCCAAAGTTATAAAGCAGGATATTTCCGATGGCTGCGGTTGGACTCAGATGAAGCGATGCATATTTTCCTAGAGCAATAATATAAGGTATAGAAACCGGGAAGGAAGAAACAGAAATTATGACTCCGATGAGAAAGGCGGCAAAGGTATTCATGGATTTTAGCCTGGCTACCAGCATGTTCTGGGACCGGCTGGGAGGGGCATGTCTCTTTTTATTGTAGTACCAAATCCCGAAGACAGTCATGATGAGCCCGGTTGCAAACTCAAATTCATAATAATGCGTATTGGACATATTTGCCGTTGACGGGAAATACTTACCAAGAAACACATGTAATTGATCAATAAGAAGATAGCCAGCAATACCACAGATAATATAAGCCCCACTCAATCCAATGAGATATGAGATGCTGTTTTGCAGGGGTTTAAAGGTTGTAAGAAGCAGAATAAAGATGATAATTTGCTGTGTTGTCGAAAGGCTGTCAAACAGGGAAAGAGATAAAGTAAAAAGGGCAGTGCTCATTCAAATTTGCTATTGGTGCTTAATAATAGTATGCGATCTTATTTCGATACTGATTATTTTTACGGCCATTCAAAGGTCGGATTTTATCAGATGTGAGACCTGAAATATCTGGTTTTTCAATTAAAAGCCACCTTGTAGTTTTATTAAAACTGTAACTTTATCGAAAAAATATTAATGATCTCAAGAACTGTTTTAATTACTGGTGCGATGGGTGGCCTGGGAAAAGCACTCACAAGGGAATTCAGGCTAAACGGATGGAAAGTGATCGCTACTGACGTTGAGCGTAAAGTTATGGCAGAAGGAATTCAGGATGAGATGGTCACTTCCATTGCGATGGATGTAAGCTCAGATGAATCCGTCAGCTCTGTTGCTGGTTTGTTATTAAAAGATCAGATTCAAATTGATCTGATCATAAACAATGCCGGGATTGACCATTACTTCCCGTTATCTGAGACGCCTGTATCCCAATTTAAAAAAATCCTTGAAGTCAATTTATTTGGCTGTTACAGGGTAAATCAGAATTTTCTGTCACTCATTAAGAAGCCGGGAGGCCGGATCATCAACGTCAGTAGTGAAGCTGTCAAAATCAATGTTCCGTTCATGAATTACCCTATTTCAAAACAAGCTCTTGAAAGTTACAGCCGGACTATCAGGCAGGAACTCAGGTTCTTAGGAATCGATGTCGTTTTGGTACGGCCCGGGGCTATTAATACACCATTCCTGGATTATGTTAAAAATATTGAGAGACCAGATCCTGATTCTTTGCTAAAAGTACCTTTTGGAAAATTCTTATTGACGGCTCACGAGGAAATAGGAAAGACCATTGAGCCTGATGTTGTTGCGAGATGGATCGTAAAGATCGCGAATACCAAGAAAACAAGACGTATCTATAAGATAAACAACAGCTTGCAGCTTAAACTCGCATCCAGGCTACCTTTTTGGCTGATAGACTGGATTATTTACAGAAGGTTAAGATAGAGAGGTCAGAAAGCAATCCCGAGCCTTACGAAGAAAATATTAACGTAGGCAATTGAGTTTTCGGTAGTTGTGACCGGATTTGATAAGACCCAGCCATCTGATCCCAGGATATCATTCTGGGAAGTCAAGTAATAATCTCCGCTCACCTGCCACAGGGAATAATCGACAGAAAGAAAAAGAGCAACCTTTTTTGAGACCTTCGCTCTCACACCACCTTCAGCCGTAAAGAAGAAGCCTCCCTGGCTGAATACATTATTATCCAGATAATCAGTTCTTGAGGAGATTCCATCAATGTTACCCAGGGTAGTATCAATCCGGTTCTGTGTAACGGCTTTTTTCAACATAAATTTATATCCGCCATCAACAGCAACTACGGGAGAAAATCTTTGATCGAAGAATGTATACCTGATATCAGCAAATACCGGCAGGAGGTTCATATCTGCTTTAAAATTCTCATAGGTCAGGAGGGACGTAAAACGTTCATACCCTATACCGCCACCGACAGCCAGGTGACTGTTAATCCTGTATCCGCAAATAGTTTGTATTCCACTCAGGAACTGACCGTTAAAGGTCACCGGTATGAATGTTGTCACATTATAAAATCCTGTTTGCCTGATTACAGGAGGAGGAGTACTTTTTTGGTTATCGGTTACATTAGTTTGCCCGAAACCAGGATTAATGCTACCGAAGGAACAAATCAAGACAATCAGTAAATACAGGAATCCTCTTTTATTCATAGTGATCCTGATAAGTTAAGTTTGCAAATGTAAATTATTTGTAGCACGTTCGTTTAATCACACGGTAAGCATCCAGAATTCCGAGCTCGCCTGCACGGCTGAGGTCTTCGCAACCTGTCAGGTTCTCTTTCAATAAAACACTTATCAACCCCCGGTTATAATATGCTTCTGCAAAATCAGAAAGGTGCTCAATTGCTTTAGTGAAGTCATCTATTGCTTCCCTGAATTCTCCTTTACGGCTAAAAACAATTCCCCTGTTGTACCATGCAAATGCAAAACCGGTATCGAGACTAAGGGCTTTGGTATAATCTGCAATGACTGAATCATAGCGAATGTCATAATCCGGTGTGCTGTTTCCCGCTGTATCAGTACCTTTATTTATGGTGAGTATGTTTTGCGTCGTGTCAAGGGAATGCAGAAGTCTGATCAGGCCATAACGAGTACTTCCCCGGACAAAATAGGTTAAAACATTATTGCTATCAAGACTTCTGGCCGTATCGAGATCCCTGAAAGACTGGTTATACAGGCTTAATGCGGAATAGTATGTTGCCCTTCTCAGGTAGAAATCGGACTGACCGGGCAGAGAATCGATGAGGTGGGTTTCACGGATAATCCCTTTTCTGCATATCGAGTCTACAAATAATTCAATGTGAGTTGTAAATCCCTGAATATTTGAGTGATAATGTTTTTTAGACCAGGTGTCATAAAACCGTTGAAGTGAAAATGGAGCCTTATCGAAATAGAAGTTAAACAAAGGCATGAGCTGGATAGAGACCGGTTGATCCTGAAATTTTCCCGTCATCGAATTCATTTGCTCAAAATCGCCGCTAAGTTTCTCAAGACTTTGCAGATAATCCTTCTTTTCTTTTGTCAGGCTATCCGGATTATAGTGACTCTTTTTCCCTAATTCCATGGCCATTTCGTAATCTTCCCGGGCTCCTCTCATATCCTTCAGCTCACTTTTCACTTTAAATCTTTCATAGTAGGCATCGGTATATTCCGGAGACAACTCTATCGTTTTATCCATATCTTCAAGGGCGTTCCTGTACTCTTTAAGATCTGCCTCCAGCATACCCCGGTAGTAATAGCTCACTATGTGTTTTGGGTTCAGCCTTATAACATTAGTAAAATCTCTGATGGCGCTGGCTTTATCATTTCTGTCGATATAAATGATTGCGCGGTTAAAATAAGCATAGGAATTATAAGGAGAAAGCCTGATTACCGAGTCTAAATCTCCCAGAGCACCTTTGAAATCCGGAATCTTCACACGAGCCAACGCGCGGTTGAACAGTGCATATACATTGGATGTATCAATGCGAAGGGCCTTGTTAAAATAGGTAATAGAAGAATCAATACGGTTCTGATCCAGCCAGATGGAACCTATCTGAACATAAGAATAGGCGTTGGAAGGATTGAGCTCAATTGCTTTTTTGAGGTCTGCGATAGCGTTATCGTTTCGTTTTAATCCCCATTCTGCACTTCCTTTCAGGATATAGATGCTTTCATTGGGATAACCCAGCCGGATGGCGGTATTGCAATCGCTCAAGCTGGCGTAATATTTTTTCAGGATGAGTTTGATCCTTGCGCGATTGAAATAGATGTCAACATCAGTGCTATCTAGTTTTTGGGCTTCAACAAGATCTTCAATTGCGCCTGCATAGTTTTCCCGTTCACATCTTACAATAGCACGGTTAACAAAAACTTCAGCCTGGAAAGGGGACAGCTGGATTGACTCATTGTAATCTTCTTCAGCCCCGATATAGTCATCCAGATTCAGTTTTGCATAACCTCTTAAGAAATAAAGATCATGGGATGCAGGCTCTTTCTGGATAGAAAAATTGAGATGTTCAAGGGCATCGACAAATTGTCCCTTCCTGAGATAATTCTGTGCTGTAATTATCAAGGCCTGTAATGACTGAGAGAAAGAGAAGGACGGGATTACAAATAAAAACGACAAGAATAGCAAGATCCGTTTTTTCCAGAGCCTGACATTCCTGCTTTTCCGAATTTGAGTATTTGTAAAGGGTAACTTCAATAGTTTAAATCAGTCTGTCAACATTCACACAAAACTTTTAATTCTTTTATGCAACTCTCAAACGTGTCGTTCAGCGTATTTATTGCTGTTTGCAATCCGATTCGTAAAATATTTTAGTGTAATCAAAAGAACTGAAAATTTCAAGCAATTATTTATAAAAGTTCAAAATAAAAGATTTAACATTATAGTTTGAAAAGAAACTACTTACTTTGCGAAAAATTTTAGTGTGTTGAAGGATTATAAGTTAAGTATTGGACTGGTATTCTGTATCTATTTTTCTGTTCTCGCATCTGATCTGCCTGCCCAGCCGTGGACATTCGTGAAATCGCAAGACGGCATAAATCTTTATACGCGTAAAGAAGAAGGTAGTTCTTTGAAATCATTCAAGGGAGTTATGGATGTAAAATCGACAATGGAAAAAGTCTGTGACCTGGTAGGGAATGTAAAGAATCACGATTGGTGGGATGAAAATCTCAGGGAGATTAAAGTTCTTTCGTATGAAAAAGATAAATATTTCCAATACTATCTTATATATCACGTTCCCTGGCCTTTTACTGACCGTGATCTATGTGTAGAGGCCAATGTAAGTATTGATCCTGTGAGCGGCCGCCGAACGATCACTGCCACGCCGCTTACCAACACCATACCCGAAAAACCCGACCTGATCCGTATAAAAAAATACTGGCAAAAGTGGACTATCCAGCCATTGGGAAATGGTGTGGTCAGACTTACACTTGAAGGGTTTGTCGATCCTGCGGGAAACGTTCCCTCATGGCTTTATAATATGGTGATCATTGAAACCCCTCTGAAGGTGATGCGCAGAGTAAAGAAGTTTGTAGAGTAGAGTACAATTTATACTTCAATCTCTCCAATCATATAGGTCACTGCATGACCGCCAATCTCTACTCGGTTTCCAAGGTCTTTGCATTTCAAATGGCCCCGGCGTTCAGATAACTGAATGGCAGTCATTTCTTTCTTTCCGAGCCTTGCTGACCAATAGGGGATAAGGGTAGTATGAGCAGAGCCCGTCACAGGATCCTCATTGATGCCAACTTTAGGTGCGAAGAACCGTGATACAAAATCACTCTCATCACCTTTTGCGGTCGCGATAATGCCCCTGACTGTGGCTTTGGAAAGTCCTGCAAAATCAGGATCAAGCATCTCGATCTGGCGTTGATTTTCGTACACCAGGAGAAAATCTGTTTTTCCTTTATGAATTTCAATGGGTGCCATACCCATAGATTCGACAATATTATTCGGGAGACAGCTTCTCTGAAGGACGTCCGTGGGGAAATTCAGGATCAGCATATGGTCCTCCTTTCTCACGTCGAGGACTCCACTTCGGGAGGTGAACCGAATTGTTTTCCCAGGATGATTGAGATGGTTAAAAAGGACATGGGCACTGGCCAGCGTTGCATGTCCGCATAAGTCGACCTCAACCTTAGGAGTACACCATCGGATCCTATATGAATCGCCGTTCTTTATTACAAATGCCGTTTCAGCGAGATTGTTCTCAGCGGCAATTTTTTGCATTAGTTCGTCACTCAAAGGTTCCTGTAATATGCATACTGCGGCAGGATTGCCCCCAAACAACTTCTCTGTGAACGCATCAACCTGGTACATTCTAATCTTCATAGTCACAAATTTTATGCTAAGTTATAAAAATACATATTTTTAAGGAATAAATCTTACCTTTGCCGGTTGATATGACTTCCGGAATGAAGGATACTGTCGATTTAACTTTTCCTGCTTTATTTACTGATTCGGTAAAGAACTTCGGTGACAGGGGTTTTATTGCAATGGTTGGGGAAAAACCAAAAACTTATAATGAAACCCGGCAGGAAATATATGCCCTTATCGCATTATTCGAAAAGATGGACATTGTTCCCGGAGACAGGGTTGCACTGCTTGGGACCAATATGCCAAATTGGGTTATATCTTTTCTTGCCACAACCTTTATGGGTGCGGTCATCGTTCCCCTACTGCCTGATTTTCTTCCTAAAGAAATTGAAAACATCCTGGATCATTGCGGAGCAAAAGTGATCATTGTTTCTGATAATCTCTCGCCAAAATTGAGTGATATTGAAACGGATACACTTCAGTTCAGAATCAATATGGAAGACTTTTCCCTAGAGGGTTCTCTGGGTAATAAATATAAATATGAACCGGATGCAGTTCCGAAGAGAGAGTATCAAGTCAGGGAAGATGATATTGCCGGTATTATATATACTTCGGGCACAATGGGCACGCCGAAAGGGGTCATGCTGAGACACCGGAATATTGCATATACTGCAGTAAAGAGTGGAGTGATACAACCCATTTGTGAAAATGACAGATTTCTGTCAATATTACCTCTTTCCCATACTTATGAAAATACGATTGGCTTTATTCTGCCAATGCTTAGCGGAGCCTGCATTTACTTTTTAGGGAAAACACCCACACCCGCCCTTCTTCTCCCGGCATTACAGGAAGTCAGACCAACCATCATGCTTTCGGTTCCCCTGATCATGGAAAAGATCTACCGGAATAAAATCCTACCGGCATTTAATGAGAAATGGATCACGAGGGGACTATACCGGATTCCACCAATGAGAAAGATGCTAAACAGATTTGCAGGCAAACAGTTAATGAAGACTTTTGGCGGGCAAATCAAGTTTTTTGGAATTGGCGGAGCGAAACTGGATAAAAATGTTGAGCAATTTCTAATCGAAGCCAGGTTTCCGTATGCTATTGGGTATGGGCTTACAGAAACGGCACCACTGCTAGCCGGAGCAAATCCAAAAAAAACAAAGTTTCGGTCTACAGGTCCAGCCATGGAAGGTGTGACCCTAAAAATAAATAATCCCGATCCTAAGACAGGCGAGGGGGAAATCTGGGCCAAAGGCCCTAATGTCATGATGGGTTATTACAAAGAACCTGAATTGACCAAATCAGTTTTTTCAGATGATGGATGGTTCAAAACAGGAGATCTTGGGGTTCTGGATGAAAAGAAATTCTTGTACATTAAAGGGAGGCTTAAGAATATAATTCTGGGCGCTAACGGAGTAAATATTTATCCTGAAGAGATCGAATCGGTCATCAATAATTTCAGATTCGTAGTCGAGTCCCTTGTTGTTCAGAAAAAAGGAAAACTTGTTGCCATGGTCCATTTTAACCAGGAAGAGATTGCCCTGAGATACCAGCATCTTAAAAAAGATGTTTCGGCGTATGTAGAAAATATCATTGAGGAGCTGATCCAAGAGTTACAGGAATACGTGAATAGCAGGGTCAACAAATTTTCACGTGTTCAGGTGGTTATAATACAGCCAGTCCCTTTTAAAAAGACACCAACCCAGAAGATAAAGCGATTTCTTTATACCTGATTTCTTTTCTTTCTTTTTCCCCCTGGCTTATTCATCAGATCCAAAATTCCTGTAAGAAAGAAGAAAAAAGTATTATTTTTGCAGCCAGTTCAATAAAAGTTCCGGGATGTAGCGCAGTTGGCTAGCGCACCACGTTCGGGACGTGGGGGTCGGAAGTTCGAGTCTTCTCATCCCGACAATTTTACAGTAGGGTCACAAAATTTTGTGACCCTACTGTAAAATTCGCCTCTTTAGCTCAGTTGGTAGAGCAGCTGATTCGTAATTAGCAGGTCGAGGGTTCAAGTCCCTTGAGAGGCTCATGATGTATGTCAGTATTATTTATAATTGGTTTTTATTTCCCACCCACACCTTATTCTGATGTATCTTTGGGGTTCTAACGAAACGCAATGAAAAAGAAACTTTCCGGACTTGGCATTCTTCTTACGCTTATTTTAAAGCATCCTCCTTTGCCTCAGGATAATACATTTCAGAAGATAGATATTGTTGCGGTCAGGACCCTTTCCGTCAAAAGTATTGCGTTACAATTCAGTATAAACTAATAAAGAGCTAAATCAGCGATTCAATCTTCCTTCTTCAAGGGAACCTTGCTCAAGATATCACCTTTCGCGTTAAACTGAACTTCATATCCCTCTTTATCTTTCTTCAAATCTATTTCGTAACAGATTCCTTTGACCGGGGTTTCAACCTTTCCAATTTCAGAAAGCTTAAACCCGGCAAAATTCTTGCTTACCGAGGAAATAACTTCCTTTGGCAGGTCAGACTGCTTTAGCCCGGTTTCGGTTTCCAGCCATTTCCCTGTAGCATCGAAATTAGCAGACGTTACAAATCCGTTGAATTTAAAATTGATCTCATAATCTTTATTTTCCATTTGATAATGGATGTCTGTGGCGCCCGGGAATTTGTTGGCAAAGGCCTGATTTACAGGACCTGGCACTTCTTCAGGGGGTACTTTCTCTTTTTGTGAAAATCCTGCCAGGCTGATCGTCAAACATACAGATAACAGTAAGATTATCTTTTTCATGGTCTCGAATTAATTAGTGTGAAAGTACTATAACTCCGGTTCTTCTGGCTATCAAGCCATCTGAACCTACATCATTATTTATTCTTAAAAGCCTTAAGACCTGCAAACCTGGCTCTGGCGCCCAGTTCACGCTCGATCCTCATCAGCTGGTTGAATTTTTCTATCCGTTCACCCCTGCAACCGCTTCCGGTCTTAAGATGTCCTGCATTAACGGCAACTGTGAGGTCTGCAATGAAACTGTCGGGGGTTTCACCACTGCGATGTGACACAAAAGCATTATAATCGTTTTTATAAGCCAGATCAATGGTTTCGAGGGTTTCAGTGACAGTTCCTATTTGATTTAATTTGATAAGAATTGAATTTGCCACACCTTTTGATATTCCCTCGGCCAAAATCTTCTTATTCGTACAGAAAAGATCATCGCCTACGATCTCTATTTTTTTACCCAAGATCTTCGTCAGATTCTGCCATCCCGGCCAGTCGTTTTCAGCCAGACCATCTTCCAGAAGAACAATCGGATACTGATTTACCCAACTTTCCCAAAGCCTGATCATCTCATCGCTGGATATTGACTTTCCGGTACTCTTTGAAAACTTATATTTACCCTCATCCCACATTTCACTTGTTGCAGGATCGAGGCAAATGCTGACATCTGTGCCAGGTTTGTACCCGGCTTTGACAATAGCTTCAAGAATTACTTCCACTGCTTCTTCATTCGATTTAAGATTGGGAGCGAAGCCACCTTCGTCACCGACGCCAGTGTTGTAATTCTTCTTTTTCAGAACGTTTTTCAGAGTATGAAAAATTTCGATACCCATCCGGATGGATTCAGTAAATGAGGGAGCGTTATGTGGTGCGATCATGAATTCCTGAAAATCCACATTATTATCTGCATGGGCTCCACCGTTAATTACATTCATACATGGAACCGGCAAGAGGGTTGAGTCATCACTACCCAGGTAACGGTACAGGGGGATCCCTTTAAGTTGTGCGGTTGCACGGGCAAAAGCCATTGAAACTGAAAGAATTGCATTGGCTCCAAGTTTAGATTTGTTATCAGTGCCATCCAGTCCGATCATCAGATAATCAAGTTCCTTTTGGCTCTCAAATGACTTTCCCTGAATCTCATTTGCAATAGTTTTATTGACATTTTCTACGGCTTTTAGCACTCCTTTTCCGCCGTACCTACTTTTATCTCCATCACGCAGCTCACAAGCCTCGCGTTCACCTGTTGATGCACCACTTGGCACCATTGAATGTCCAGTTACACCGTTTTCCATTTCAAGGAAAGCCTCCACTGTCGGATTCCCACGTGAATCCAGTATTTCATACGCCTGAATTTTCTTAATTTTCATAATGCTCTGATATTGTTCGTTATTAATCTAAAAAATAATCCTTCTGTGTAAAAGAACGGATATAAGTGAGTGATAGTGTGCAGTTCTTATAATGATGTTTTTAAAGGTGCAAAACTAACAATGATTGGTGAGAATCTGTTTCATTTGTATTAAGTTTTTGAACAAAGGCAAGGATATTTTCTAAAAATTTTGCCGGCCAACGATTTGATTCAATATTATTCGTAATTTTCATCAAAAATAGGGTTATGATCAATTATGAAGCTTTATTCAAGATATCTTACGGCCTATATATTGTGAGTTCAGGAAACGGTGACCAAGGCAATGGATTTATATCAAACACTGTTTTCCAAGTAACTTCTGAGCCTCCTGCATTTGCAATTTGCTGCAATAAAAACAATTACACTGCGGAATTTCTCGAACGAACCGGTGCTTTTTCTATATCCGTGCTGCACACCGGTGCATCGCCCGACCTTTTTGGACGGTTTGGATACCGAAGTGGAATGGATATTGATAAGATGAAGGGTTTGAATGTCATATATGGAGAAAGCACCGGTGTCCCGATAGTTTTAAATGACAGTATTGCTTATCTCGAATGCAGGATCACCAGGACCATAGACGTGGGGACACATCTGATGTTCATAGGCGAACTTGTGAATTCAGTGATCCTTGATGATAGCAAAGAGCCCATTACCTACGCATATTACCGTCAAGTCCGCAAAGGAGTAGCCCCGAAAAATGCGCCCACTTACATTGATAAATCAAAGCTTATCAATAAGATACCTTCAACGACATATAAGAAATACGAGTGTTCCGCCTGTGGTTATATCTATGATGAAGCTGCAGAAGGAAAGAAATTCGATGAGCTTCCCCCTGATTGGGTTTGCCCCTCCTGTGGTTCGCCCAAAGAATATTTTTACCTTCTTGACTGAGGCCGGATGCCTGGATATCTATATCCAATAGGAACAATTTATGGGTTATAAATTAATCTTTCCAACTCAACGGATGAAACTGACAACTTGTATATTACACTTTGCTAACGCCTTGAATAAACCATACTTTTATTTTCGTAAATCAGGAATTCATAATTAACTAAAAACAAACGTCATGAAAAAGATCATTCTATTATCATCTATCGCAGTGATGATGATTTTCTTCAGTTTTGAACTTTCCACAACAACAGTCAGTGCAAAAGCGAGAAATAATAATGGTTCTTTTATTCATTATCAAGTAATCATTTATCCTGACTGGCGTATTGACCATAATGTCTGTCCATTGATGGTGCAGATGACAAATGGATCAGGGATGCTGATCGGACAGCAGCAGCTTTATCATAAGGGTACTAATGTTTACAACTTCTATGAGGCCGGTCCTGTTACCGGTGTAAGAAAGGCTCAATTGACCGATGAGGAAGAAAGAGGTTTGCCCGATGATGTATGCATTGTTATCTCGTTATCAGATTCAAAATCAGGAACCTTTAACAATGGTGGGAATTATGTATTTAACCTTTACGGGTTCAGAATTCAACAATTTGTTCCCAATTCTCCCCAAGGAGATTGATAAATCAAGACTTTATTACAATAAGGCAGAGAAAAGTATGATTCTGTCTATAAGAAGAGGAGGTATTCCAACTTTCGAAATGCCTCCTGTTTTATTAATTCTTTAGCTATTAGGAGAAATAAATTCTTCATTTTTAAGGGTGCAGCACATAATATTTTGAAAGGAAGGGGAAGGTTATAAGGAACTGGCTCCTTTGGATACACTCTGAGTGAACTCAGGACGAAGGATGAACGAAGGAAGGACGCAGGGAGGATACAGACAAGACGCAGGCAGACTATGAAATTGATTGAGAATCAGCGAATTATTTATACCGGAATTCTATAGAGAAAAGATAGTATGGGTATAATTTTTTTCAGGTCAGATGAAAATTATCAGCCTGTTGTAAACTGCATTAAGATTGACATTTATTGTTATTCATTAGATAACAATGAGTTAATCTTATTTTTTTCATCCAAATGAATGATAAACTGGTGTGTAAGATAAATAAAGAAGCCATCCTTCTGGGACGGCTTCTTATTCAGTGTCGCGGTTTCCCGCGGGTATATGATGTTAAAGAGAGCATCCGTATTTTGCATCACAAGGTCTTGGAAGGTCAGGATGCACAAATGATCCCTTCTCAATTGTTTTCACTTTATTGCTGTCAGATACTGAATTCATTATTGAAGTATCAGTGGAAATCAACTCCTCGATATTGGCTTGTTTCGGAATGGCCGGTGCAAAGGAAGAAATATAGGAGGTCTTGCCATTCATATCAGGCAAATCTTCAAAGATGGCTTCTTTTGGTGTGGCAGGAGCAAGCATATTAAGGGATGCATTGATTTCTAATCTTGAAGATCCGTCCGGGCTTTTTGGAAAATTATTCCGGGCGGATACAAGACTGATATTTAAAGCAAGCAGTGCGAAAATTATAGTGATTTTTGTTTTCATAATATCTTTCTTTTTTTTCAATTGTTTTATTGTTAATCATAAGACGATATCGGAAATCAAAAGTTACAAAGCATTATTTCATAGAAGTAAATTACTTTTTAAAATTGTGCTAAGTCAGATAAGCAAATTGCCAATATACCAGTCAGTTGCAAAGGTATAACGTCATGTTCGCGAATAAAAATCTTATCGGTGAAAGGGGGTAATTTCCCGGTGAATCAGGATATATTTTATCGGATCTGACGGAAGATTTTCGTATTCCCTAAATGTTCAAGGAATGAATAGCCTCAGACAATCGATTAATAATAGAGGGTTGCTTCTCAATTGCATTTCCGACGACAATTACATCGGCACCTGCATTGGCAGCATTCATTGCCTGTTCTGCATTTCTGATGCCACCACCAATAATTAAGGGAACCGAGATATTCTGCCTGACCTTCTGTATCATTGGGATTCTGACAGGGTTTTCAGCGCCGCTACCTGCATCCATATAAATGAGTTGAAGTCCCAGAAGTTCCCCAGCAACAGCTGTGCACATGGCAATATCATTTTGATTTGCGGGAATTGGCGTTGTATTACTCATATAAGAAACGGCTGTACTATGACCATTTTCAATAAGCATATACCCAGTAGGGAGGATCTCAATACCGCAATTTTTCAAGTATGGAGCAGTCAGAACATGCTTTCCGATCAGCAATTCTGCATTTCTTCCTGAGATCAATGATAAAAGAAGCAACCCGTCGGCATTTTCAGGTAACATGAGTTGATTTCCCGGAAAAAGA
>JBEKQA010000039.1:0-20125 GCA_049520195.1 Bacteroidales bacterium | reverse complement strand
CGAAATCGGATGCGCCACATCGGGAGAATAAGGTCCGTTAATATAAGGCTCTAGTTCTGAAAGATTGATCTTAATATATTGATCATAATAGTATTGCGAGTTTGTGCTTACTTCACGATCAGGTGTAAGAAGTGTTGCATTCTTTGCCGCGAGTTCGGCAATTTCTCCTCTTCCGGTATGTTCAAGATAAGACTTCATCTTGTCGTCGAAAGCAAACAAAGAGCACGTTGCTCCTACCTCAGCTCCCATATTGCAGATCGTACCTTTACCGGTAGAGGAAATCGTTTTGGCTCCCTCACCGAAGTATTCTATGATGAGTCCTGTGCCTCCTTTAACTGTAAGTAATCCAGAAACCTTCAGTATAACATCTTTTGCTGAGGTCCAGCCGCTGAGTTTGCCCGTGAGCTCTATCCCCAGGATCTTCGGCATCTTAAGTTCAAATGGCATTCCCGACATGACATCCACGGCATCTGCTCCTCCCACACCAATAGCAATCATTCCGAGTCCGCCGGCATTTGGAGTATGTGAATCTGTTCCAATCATCATGCCGCCGGGAAAGGCATAATTTTCAATAATGACCTGATGAATGATTCCTGCTCCCGGCTTCCAGAACCCAATTCCGTATTTTGCACTGACACTTTGCAGGAAAGAAAAGACTTCTTCGTTCTGGAACAGAGAGTCTGCAAGATCTTTTCTTACCCCGGTCTTCGCAAGGATCAGGTGATCGCAATGTACGGTCGTAGAAACTGCAGTCGACTTACGACCAGCAGTCATGAATTGCAGTAATGCCATTTGAGCGGTCGCGTCCTGCATTGCAACCCTGTCTGGCTTGAAATTCACATAATCTGCGCCACGATCATAGGCCTTCTCTGGGACCGGATCAAATAAATGACCATAAAGTATCTTTTCTGTAAGTGTTAACGGCCTATTGAACAGATTCTGTGCTGCAGCCACCCCGGAGGACATCTTCCGGTATATTTCTTCTATCGCCTTTACATCAAGTAACATATGCTTTCTTTTTTCTATGGAACTTTGCAAAAATAATGAATAGATTTAATTAGATAGATATAATACTTTTTGGATTAACAATAATTTTATACGTAATATTGTTAACCTAATTGCAATTCATTAAAAAAAACAATCGCATGTCAGCATTTACGGATCTGCTCAACCGGTGGAAAACAAGGAATCCTTCACAACATTCTGATGCTGAACTGGCACTGCTTCTTCTTCAGGAAGCCGGAAATGACCTTTCTGCTGAAAAAGCTGATTTGGTTGACAGAGAATCCTGGATTGATTTTCTGGATACGACAAAAAAACCGGATTTTCTTAAATCCCTGAAAAATGATTCTGCAAGGATACAGTGGGCGGAGGTTGTTTTTAAAATATTGCAACATGCGGGATATAATCTCAGGGATATGATGGATAGCCGGGTCAGAGAACACTCTGATAAGATCCTGTTCAGAGAAATGGCTTCACCAAATCCGGTCGAATGGTCATATGAACAGATACAAAGGCATCTCCGGGAGATAGCAGCTGTTTTTTATCATACTGTAAAAGTTCCCAGGGTAGCCATCTATTCGGACAATTGCCTTGAAGGGGCCTGTACTGATCTCGCATGCCTTTGTCATGGTATCTTCGACACGCCTTTGAGCTTTCATTTTTCTGCTGATGTTTTGTTGCATATCTTCGATCTTTTGAAGATCAATATTGTTGTTACTGACTCGAAAGAAAGATTTGCTTTACTCTTGAAGGTAAAGACAAAAGCAAAGACAAAATTCAAGATCTTTACGCTCTCTCCGTGGATAACAAAGGAAGTCGATTCAATCTTTCTTCAGAAAGAGTGTAAGAAACTTTCCGGACCAGAAATTACGAGACTGCTTAACAGGAATGCAGACAGGAAGAACACCGAAGTTGCAACGACCATGTTCACTTCTGGAAGTACAGGCTTGCCAAAAGGGGTTTCTTTTTCTATCTATAATATTGTCAGTAAGCGCTATGCACGTGCTGCCGCACTTCCTGATGCAGGAGAGGAGGTCTTTTTGTGCTACCTGCCATTGTTTCATACTTTCGGCAGGTACCTTGAGATGATAGGAACTATCTTTTGGAGCGGGACATATACTTTTGCAGGTAATAGTTCGGCTGAGACCTTATTTGCCCTGTTTCCAAAAATAAATCCTACCGGCTTTATCAGTATCCCTTTACGTTGGCAGGAGCTTTATGAATTGTGCCAGGAAAAGGTGAATCACATCGAAAATGTGGATTTGAGAGAACAGGCTGTCCGGGAGGTTGTAGGACACAGGTTAAGCTGGGGCCTGTCAGCAGCCGGATATCTTGATCCGGTGGTTTTTCGTTTTTTCAACCAGTACGGCATCTCTTTATGTAGCGGATTTGGAATGACAGAAGCGACCGGAGGTATCACGATGACTCCTCCCGGCCACTATCGTGAAATGTCAGTTGGCATACCCTTACCCGGCGTGAGGACCAGGCTGACATCAGATTCTGAGCTGGAAATTTCAGGTCATTACATCGGAATATATATCGAAGAGGCTGGGCCGGGCGATGATATCCCTTATCCTGATGCGGAAAATAAAACCGGATGGCTTTCCACAGGGGATGTATTCACAGTCACTGAAGACGGCTATTATGAGATCATCGACCGGATAAAAGATATCTATAAGAATAACAGGGGGCAAACGGTGGCTCCCCAGGTAATAGAAAAAAAGTTCTACAAAGTGCCGGGTATAAAAAATACATTTGTTGTAGGCGACGGCCGTCCCTATAATGTCCTGTTAATATCACCTGACAAGGAAGACCTTATTTACAAAGATCTCTCAGGTGAAAACCTGAATGAATATTTTCATCAGATCATAATGGCTGCCAATGCTGATGCAGCACCTTACGAACGTGTCATCAATTTCACTTTGCTCGACCGGCATTTCAGCAGTGAGATGGGGGAGTTGACTCCGAAGGGCTCTTTCAACCGCAAGACGATCGAGAAAAATTTCCTTCCGGTTATTGAAACCTTATATACTAGTAATATAGTTGCCATTTCCTGCGGGGATTTTAACATCCGTATTCCAAGGTGGGTATTCAGAGACCTGGGGATCCTGGAAAATGATATTCTCTATGAAAATGGAGCATTGTTTGACAGGAGAAACAAACATTATCTTCATATTCGTAAAACAACAACAGACTCTTTTGAGATTGGCGATCTTCAATATAAAATTACTTCCACAGAAATTGATCTGGGTACTCTTGCCAGGCAGCCGAAACTATGGCTCGGTAATCCCCAACTTGTCGCCTTCTGCCCCGTCAAAGAAGGCTGGGATCTCCCTCTTGGCGCTATTTCAGATTTGGCCTATTTTGTTCAGAACAGGAATTATAAGGAGAAGAATCTCATTCCCGTTAAAGCAATCCGGACTCAAGAATTGCAGCTTGTTCATCATCTGATAAGCAGAGCGCTTTTCCTCCCGGCAGACGTCGCTTCTGAAGCCATTAATGAACTAGGCAAACTTTATACAGAGACAGATCCAAGACTCGCCATGATGATCAGGTTACGCATGGAAGCCCTTGCATATCATCCTGAAGGAGAAATACGTACGCTTGCTTACCGGACTATTCTGTTGAAAGCACCCGACCCTGAACAAATCCAGAATCTTACTATATTTATTGAATCAGGACTTTCATTCCTGAATGAGAAATCGATCAGGGAAATCGCTTCCGGTAATTTTGGTAAACACAGACTTGACGCACTTAAGCAACGGCTGTATTGGTACCGTACCAACATGGAATGGCCGGCAAATGAAATGAATCAGCAGCAATTTGAAAGTGTCCTCAGGATGCTGTTCAATTTTGCAGTTGAACATCTTGAGTTTTATGTATCTGTTCGCGCTGAATTGTCTAGATGGATACTGTTGAAGAAAGATCCTTATTTGTCAAAGAAAGCGGGGGAATATTTCAACCACCTTGCGGAAGTGTTCGAGAAGTCAATGGAAAGTATGACTAATGATTATCCTCACGAAACCTGGCAAAAAAAGATATTGTTTGAATATGGCATGCAGGAGATGGAAAAGGAACGGATATTGAAGATTTTCCAATCGACAACTTATCTGGCTGAAAGTATAATTCTTGCATTCAATGAGAAGAGTTTTAACCTTGACGAGGTTCCCAATAATGGGATCTGGGTACTCCGTCTGCAGGCCTATAAGGAATTCAGGCATTACCGTTTGAGCATAAATACCAAATCAAGCAAACATTACGACCTGCATATGGTCATGAGTGAAAACCCTGACTTCAGGCCAAAACCAGACACTTTTTACTGGCTGGCTTCTCTTGCCGGTTTTCCCTATGGTCCTCCGGTTGGTCCATTCCTTGGAAGCAGTCGTCCTAATCTTGGAATTCTTTCTACCCAGTATATCGGGGGACTTACTGCTTGGGATAAAATCCGGGAGTTTGCAGAGATTCACAAATCAGCCGGGTATGTGTATCCAAACGCCTGGAAAAAAGTCTTTACGAAAGCCTTTACTGTGATTTTCAGGGCCTGGCACCACAGTGGTTTCCAGATCGTTCCGGGTCTTATTAGTCCGAATAATGTCGTTGTTCCCGAGATGGATTTCCGGCAGAGTGCTGTTATAGTTTCCTTAACCGGATGGACAACTTACAGGAATACTGTTTCGCTGGTAGGACCCATCCTTCAGGATTTCTATTGTAAAACTGCTGCTCTTTATCCATGGTGCAGCAAGCATTTGGAGGTCTCATGGATCTTTGATGCCTGTATAGAAGCTCTTGGAAGAGAAGAGGCAATACATTTTCTTGAAACGTTAAAGAAAGACTTAGAACAGAAGCCTGTTTATTATTTCGATGATGGAAATCTCACCAGGGATCTGGAAAAGTATTTCGAAACGATCGCTAAAAAGTATTATCTGCCTCTTGCTCTCTACAGTGCCATAGACCAGTATGCCGAATGGTACAAGATGAATCCTCTGACCACTTATGCTGCTAAAGAACAGACACTGTTTGAGTTACTGGAACTGTACAAATTGCATGAATGCCAGGAAATCGTACGATACTATTTTTACAGGCATTCATATTTTATGGATGCCGCAGACATCGTTAAAACGAATTTTGACAAGCTTCTGGAAAAAATGATGGCTGAACCGACTGTATTGCCTATTCAACTTATGGAATTATCTGCATTGCAGTCGGTAATTGCAGGTAATGAAGATAAGGATGTCTTCAGCAGGATGGTTTTTCCAAGGCTCATGAGCGAACAAAAGATTGATTTTATGAAGGTGGGTGAGCGTTTGAAAGAACATGTTGTAGTGAAGTTCCTGCTTACTGATAAGACCGGTACAAAATATATCCAGCGTGACCCGATAGAACCAAGAGAAATAGGCCAGCTTTATCAACTGTTTTTCCGTGAGAATTATCCCAAAGAGATATCTGATGCTGATCATCATTATGTTGTGACAGATAATAATGATAAAATTATTGGCGGCATGACCTGGAGAAATCTTGATAATAACAATGTTTTACTGGATGGTGTTGTGGTTACCTCGTCATTACAGGGAAAAGGGATTGCTTCAGGGATGATAGAGAATTTCTTTACCAGTATGGCTGCAAGAGGGATCAAAATAGTGAAGGCACATTTCCTACTCGGTAATTATTACCTCAAACATTATTTTGAGGTGGATAAGAAATGGGGGGCATTGGTGAAGAGATTGAATGACTGATAAAGTTAAGGGCTTATCCGGCTTTATCTAAATGAATTTTAACAAGACCTTTAGTATTAAAAATTAATTTATCATTCTATGCAAGGAAGGAAAATTACAATTAATAAAGGGCATCTGAACGTTCCCGATCAGCCGGTGATTCCATTTATCGAGGGCGACGGGACTGGTGCTGATATTTGGAATGCCAGTGTCCGGGTCTTTGATGCAGCGGTTGAGAAGGCTTACCAGGGAAAGCGAAAGATAATCTGGAAGGAAGTCCTTGCCGGGGACAAGGCTTTCAAACATACAGGTAACTGGCTGCCTGACGAGACGCTGGATGCTATCCGTGAATACCTTGTAGCCATTAAAGGTCCGTTGACGACTCCCGTAGGTGGAGGTATTCGCTCTCTTAATGTAGCGTTACGCCAGATACTTGATCTTTATGTTTGCCTCAGACCTGTAAAGTATTTTAAAGGAGTCCCCTCTCCGGTAAAAAATCCGGAGACCACCGATATGGTAATCTTTCGTGAGAACTCTGAAGATATCTATGCCGGTATTGAATGGATGCAGGGTACACCTGAAGTGATCCATGTTATTGATTTCCTTATTAAAGAAATGGGAGTCAAAAAGATAAGGTTTCCAGAATCATCATCAATCGGGATCAAACCAGTATCAAAAGAAGGAACTGAAAGGTTGGTGAGAGCGGCAATTGAATATGCAATCCGGGAAAAGAAACCTTCTGTTACACTGGTCCACAAAGGTAATATCATGAAGTTTACCGAAGGGCAGTTCAAGAAATGGGGATATGATCTCGCTGAGCGGGAATTTGGAGACCAAGTGTTTACATGGCAGCAATACGATAAAATTAAGGAAAGCCAGGGTGAAGAAACTGCGGAGGCCGCACAAAAATCAGCAATCAGTGTCGGACGTATCATTATCAAAGATGTAATAGCAGATGCATTTTTACAACAGATCCTTACGAGACCTGCAGAATATTCCGTAATTGCTACTTTGAACCTTAATGGTGATTACATCTCCGATGCCCTGGCAGCAATCGTAGGCGGAATTGGCATCGCACCCGGAGCAAATATAAACTATACGACCGGGCATGCGGTTTTTGAAGCCACTCATGGCACAGCGCCAAAATATGCAGGGAAGGATATGGTTAACCCCGGTTCTGTGATCCTGTCAGGAGTTATGATGCTGGAATATATGGGATGGAAAGAAGCAGCTGATTTAATTGTAAAAGGCCTTCAGCAATCTATCCTTAAGAAGCGGGTAACTTATGATTTTGAGCGTCTGATGGAAGGTGCTGTCAAACTAAAATGCTCGGAATTCGGTACCGAGATCATAATCAATATGTAATTCATCACCCTAGTAATGCTGAATAAGGAGTCATATCCCTGGAATCATTCACAAAGGTTCAATTCTTATTCTGAATACATTAAGAAACGGTTCGGTGGTAGGGTCCAGAAGGTATCTGTGGATGCCGGATTTACTTGTCCTAACCGTGATGGTACTATCGGGACAGGCGGTTGCACATACTGTGATAACCGTGGATTCAACCCTTCCTATTGCGACCCTCAAAAATCTATTACTCAGCAGATAGAAGAAGGGATAGAATTCCATTCGGTTCGATACAGGAGGGCAAAGAAATTCCTGGTCTACTTTCAGCCTTTCTCAAATACGTATGCGCCAATTGAAGTATTGACAGAAAAATATGAAGAAGCCCTTTCTTTTCCGGGCGTAACTGGCCTAGTTATTGGCACGCGTCCTGATTGTGTCGATGATGAGAAGTTGAATTACCTGGCATTCCTTGCAAAAAGATGGTATATACAGATTGAATATGGCGTCGAGACACATAATGATGAGACACTAAAAAGGATTAACAGGGGACATAATTCATCAATTGCCGAGGATGTTATCAAGAAAACCCATGAACACGGGATCTCGACAGGGGCACATTATATATTCGGATTGCCGGGAGAGAGTATTGAAGAAATGTTCCACACAGGAGAAGTAATTTCAAGATTGCATTTGGATACTATCAAATTCCATCAGCTTCAGATTGTAAAAGGAACAAAAATTGAGCAGGAATTCATAAAGGACCATAATGCTTTTCACATATTTACCTTAGGAGAATACATTGACTTCATCATCAGATTTATTGAAAGGCTAAATCCTTCTATTGTGATTGAACGGTTTACGAGTGAAATGCCACCAAGGTTTCTTACAGGAACAAATATGGGGATCATCCGCTACGATGAAGTTCTTCGACGCATTGAAGAAGAACTTAAAAAACGCAACAGCAGACAGGGATTATATTATGCGTGAATAGAAACGTTGGAAGCCACGATTGCCCTATGTATGGCATTATTTATTGATCCTATTATTTTAAAATCTTCGAGTTCGGGATCATCAAAATTGATCAATTCTTTGATTCTTCTTCTGAATTTCTGATAATTAGGAAAATGCTTGAAATTCTTGCGAAACATCTTGCAGGAATCCATGACTGAGATCATCATCAGTTCGTGCCCATTCAGTTTCTCCTCACTGACGGTCCGGTTGAATATTTCTTCCCGGACCTGCTTCTTAATCTCCGAATTAATAACAGGATACTTGTACTGATACATGACAAAGAAAAAACTATACTCCTCTTTACGTATGATCTGCTTTGCTATAAGTGAACGGATCAGGCTTTTCCGGATCATCATTTTTTTATATACCATACGTTGGATCCAACTACGGATACTCCTGTTTTTCTTGACGGAACGTATGAATTCAAGAACCCTGTCGAGAAGAAGGTCGTTCAACGGTGCAGGGTTTTTAATCACTACTACACCTTCTTTTATTTCAATGCGCTCATGTTTGTATAACTCGTAAAGGATAGCTCCTGCAATACCGAATTTAATACTATTCTCTGAATTTCCGAACCAACCTTTATCATCCAAAGCGAGAAGAATGATTTTCTCTAAAAAACTTAAACTGGTTATGCTATGGGTATTATCCATCTTTTAAATTGATTTTCAGACTCATCTTAGATCATCATATGCAAAATTGCAAAGAATTTCACAAAGATCGTAAAGAATTTGCCTAAACGGTGAAAAAATAGAATAATTTCATAATGAGGAAAGAAAATCTGATGACCAGTTGAGCAGAATATCTTCTCAGATTCTCACCATTATTCTATTTCTGCCTATCTATTTTCTCCTTATTTTCGCGATACGTCTTAAAATTAGTCAGACCTAATCTGTGGTACCAAATTATGTTAAACTATTTAAAGGGCTAAGACAAGGAAAACCCTTCATAAATTTTGAAAGAGCTGAATTAAAATGATTTAATCAGTTTTATTGATATTGAAATCCTACTAATTGAAAGTTCCACCCAGATATTGCTTTGTTCTTTCCATTTTTGGATTTTCAAAGACTTCTGCTACGGTTCCTTGCTCAATCACCTCACCGAGGTACATAAACACCACATAATCAGCTATACGTCTCGCCTGACGAAGGATATGGGTAACAAGAACAATTGTATAGTCATTTTTTAATTCAACGAATTTTTCTTCAATATACTTGCTGGAAATAGGATCAAGAGCTGAGGTTGGCTCATCAGCTAGAATAATTTCCGGATTCACGGCTAATCCTCGGGCAAGGCAAAGACGCTGTTGTTGTCCGATTGATAGTCTCGAAGCTGGCTCTCTCAACCGGTTTTTAACCTCGTCCCATAAGTTGGCCTGTTGGAGATAATGTACTACCTGCTTATCCAAGTCACGTCTTCTTATAACATCTTTTAGCTTCAAACCGAAAGCAATGTTATTATAGATGTTCATAGGCAAAGGATAGGGACGCTGTGAAAGCAAACCCATATATTGTCTAAGTTTTACTATATCTTCACCCGCTTCAAGTACGTTCTTATTATTAATCATGACTTTTCCAGTCACTTTCAGCTCAGGATAGAGGTCTGTCAGGCGGTTCATACACTTCAACAGAGTGGTCTTACCGCAGCCTGAAGGCCCGAGTATAACAGTAATCTTATTCTTAGGGATTTCAATGTTGATGTTATTCAGAATTAACTGCTTACCAACAGAGACATTTAGATTTTCAATATGAATTTTATAGTTTGATTCCATTTGTTTCAATTCTCACCGGTTAAAAATTAACTTTTGTTTTATAATATCGCTTTCCGAGACCCCTTGAAAACAGACTGACCAGAAGAATTATAAGAGTAAGGACAAGTGCTGAGGCATATGCACGATCCTGAACCGCTGGCACAGGTGAAGACAATTGGAAGAAAATCGATAATGGAAGAGTGGCAACTGGTTCCATTAATGAATTAGGCAAATGATCGGTATATCCCGCTGTGAATAAGACAGATGCGGCATCGCCAATAGCTCGTCCAAATGATAGCAGGATAGCAGTGATAATTCCGGAGATTGTTTGTCGGGTAAAGATCTTAAACGCTAATTCCGATTTGTTGGCTCCAATAGAATAAACTGCTTCTGAAAGCCCCGGAGGTACAGTCCTCAGTATTTCGTCCATTGACCGGATCATAATTGGGAGGATAAACAGGGTAACTGTAAGCATCCCTGCCAGAAGTGACGTTTGCAATCCCAGCAGGATCATCATGGAAAACCCGAAGGCTCCATACACTATAGATGGGATGCCCCAAACAAGATCCAGGATGAACCTGATAATGAGGATGAGTTTTTTTCGTCTTACTAGAAAAACATTGATATAAAGTGCTACCGGTAATCCAATAATAAATGCAAGCAAAGTAGCTCCAAAGGCAAGTGAAAGTGATCCGAGAATAGCATTCAATATTCCACCACCTTTTCCATAATAATATCCGCCTTTGGGTACTTGTGTCAGAATCTCCCACGATAACGCCTTGATACCTTTAGCAAAGATGCTGTATATGATTATGGCTAGGACGGCAAGGATGGAATATGTGGCAATGACCATCAATACTTTGAAGACCTTTTCTTCTATCTTTCCCGAGTATTTCACGCTGAGAATTTATTATAACGGTCGATAAAAAAGTGCATCACAAGGTTGAAAAATAAAGACACTGCAAGCAAGATCAACGCTGCAAACATCAGTGCTGATTCGTATTTCGGAATAGACAACATTTCTCCATAATTGTTCGCGATCAATGCAGGTAAGGTATATCCCGGATCGAATACGCTTTTCGGAAGTTTTACGACATTCCCAACAACCATCAATACAGCCATTGTTTCCCCAAATGCACGCGCAAGCCCAAATCCGAAAGCAGCGATGATTCCGGGAAGCGCCTTTTTCACAAGCACGCTTTTCACGGTTTGCCATTGCGTAGCACCGAGTGATAGGCAGGCTTCTTTAAGTTCGACAGGTATTGTACGAAAAACTTCTATAAGAATGTTAAGTATGAAGGGAATGATCATAACAGACAACACAAGTGCCGCAGCGAGGATACTATAGCCCAAAGTCTCAACACCAAACAATGGGCCGACAAAATTAGAAATGAAAGGGACAATCACCAGAATACCCCAGACTCCATATACGACAGAAGGAATCCCAGCAAGTATATCAATAGCGGGGTGCATAATTCTCAGGAAACGCTTACGGGTATATTGTGTAACATATATTGATGTAAGAAGGCAAATAGGGGCTGATATAATCATGGCAAGAAGGGTGACCCATATGGAGCCAACAATGAAGGGATAAAAGCCGAATTGACCCCTGCTTGGTTTCCATACTTTGGAGAATAAAAGATCTCCGAGATGATAATCATGGATAAGCAAAAATGATTTTAAATAGAGGCCAAGAAACAAAAGAAAAGGCAATGAAGCAACCAGCAGCAGGCTTATAATCATCCAGGTATAATTAACCCGATGGCGCTGAATACGGCTGAGTATATACATTCTTTTCTGCTAGTGTTCAAATTCTTCTCAGGGACTGTTAAGTTTGTCGAAGTCAGCCTTGATTTTTTCCGGTGAAACCGGAACATACCCTGCTTCGGCGAGGTACTTCTGTCCATCTGTAAGTACCCAGTTCAGAAATTGAAGTACGATCTTATTTCCAGGCTTTCCTTCAGATACGAAGTAAAGATCTCTTGCAGGAGGAGATGGATATATGCCATTCCTGATGGCATTCATTACTTGGTCGAGATTTGTATAAAAATTTTCCTCAGGATCAAATAACCCGTTCCCGATAAGGTCAAATGGTAAAACATCAATACCATAATAGGGATTACGGGTTTCCATATCATAAACAAAATTAAGAATATTGTATCCAATTCCACAAATATTATTACGGATGGCATCGGCAATTCCGGGATCTCCATTGACGCCCAGGCCCTGGAGATCTTCTTGTTTCTTCCCTTTAAGGAATTTTGCCCACATTTCTGCAGCACCACATGCATCAGAACGTGTAAATGCTTCAAGCCCAAGGTTCGAGGCGGTTCCAGTAGCTTCACCCCACGTTTTAATTTTTCCCGTTATAAAGATGTCGAAAAACTTTTGTTTTGTGAGGCCATGTGCTTTAAGGTCTTTTATTACCGGGTTTGATGAGTTAACTGTCGGAAGAACTGCATCCTTGGCTACGGCGACATACCAGGCACCTTTAGCTTTCTCCTCGGGGCTTACTTCTTTAGAGAACATTCCCAGATCAACCATCTTCGACAGAGCATCAGCCATTCCCTTACCGGCTCCACCGGCTGAGATGTTAATGGAGACTTTCGGATGAATCTTTTGAAATTCTTCTGCCCATTTAACTGTAAGTGGGTAAAGAGCAAATGCTCCTGAAATAGTAATTTCCCCTTTCAGGTTATCATTATTTTTGTCAGAATTTACTGATGGTGAATTACATGCAGGAATGAACAAATACAAAATACATAAACCAATGAAAAAATTGATTTGAGATAAAATTTTTCTTTTCATTAAATGGTATTATATTAATTTTTCTGCAATGAATTAAAATCTCTTTAAAAGAAAGATCCTTTAATTGATCAGATGGTCGATGATGTCTTCCACTCGGACACCTTCAGCTTCAGCCTTATAATTCCTGATAATTCTGTGTCGAAGAACCGCATGTGCAACTGCTTTGATGTCTTCAATATCCGGTGAATATTTACCTTTGATCGCTGCATGACATTTTGCTCCCAAAATAAGATATTGTGAAGCTCTTGGTCCCGCTCCCCAGGTTAGGAACTGATTTGATTTTTCATCTGCTTTGACAGTGTTCGGGCGTGTTTTGGCAACCAAATTAACGGCATAGTTGAGAACATTATCCGGCACAGGAATTTTCAAGATCAACTCCTGGAAGAACAGGATTTCCTCACCAGTAACGACAATTTGTGGCGTTTCTAAATGACGTGAAGTCGTATTTTTAACTACGGTCATTTCCTCGCTAAAAGAAGGATAATCCAGCCAGATATTAAACATGAACCTGTCAAGTTGAGCCTCTGGTAGGGGATATGTACCTTCCTGTTCGATAGGATTTTGTGTTGCAAGTACAAAAAAAGGTTCCTCTAGATGGTAAGAAACACCAGCTACCGTAACTGCTTTTTCCTGCATTGCTTCCAGAAGGGCTGATTGCGTTTTTGGCGGTGTACGGTTGATTTCGTCAGCAAGGATGATATTTGCAAATACTGGTCCTTTGATAAATCTGAATTTCCGGTTCTCGTCAAGGATTTCACTTCCAATAATATCGGAAGGCATAAGATCCGGGGTAAATTGAATACGGCTATATTTCAAGCCGAGAGCTTTTGAAAGAGTATTGACCAAAAGGGTCTTTGCCAGACCAGGCACTCCTACAAGCAGACAATGTCCTTTACAGAAGATGGAAATTAACAGATTCTTTATTACGTCATCCTGTCCGATTATTACCCTTGCAATTTCTGTGCGTATCAGAGAATACTTTTGAACAAGGGCATCAACTGCTTCCACATCTGATTTATATTGCATATTTCCCATTATTATTTTTTTGTCCAATTCCTTTGAAAAAGACATCTCTGGTATTCCTCGTCGATATTTATATAGGTTTTTCCAATCCTTTCCTTGATCCAATTATTCATCACATCCATCTTTTCCTGATCAAGAGCCATCTCATGAATTTTAGCGTAATCGTCCTGAATGTTGGCTTTGTGTGGAAGCGTTCTGGTTTTAAGGTAATATAAACGATATTCTTCCTTTCCCCTGTCAGTAGTATAAAGTACCGGTGCAGAGATGTCTCCGACTTTCAGCTTATCAATCATGAAAAAGACCTTAGGATCAAGCTGGCTGGCTTCAAATTTACTCGTACCGGTCTGAGGATTGATCATCAATCCACCGTTATTGCGTGAAGGATCGTCTGAAAAGCGCATCACAGCATCAGAAAATGTGATCTTCTTTTGTTCGATGAGTGTTGCTATGCTGTCGAGAACGTTTCTTGCCCGAGTTAGACTGGCCAATGATACTTTGGGTTGAAGGAGGATATGACGAACATTTATATATTCTCCTTTTCGTTCTATCATCTGAATGAGGTGATACCCATCTTCCGTTTCCACGATATCGGAGACCTCGCCAGGTTTTAATTTGAATGCGGCAGCTTCAAATTCTACATGCATGTCTCCCCGTTTAAACATTCCAAGTTCTCCCCCTTTTTTAGCTGAACCAGGGTCTTCGGAATATAAAACAGCCAATGTGGAAAAATCATCTCCTTTTTTAATTCTTTCCTTAAAGCTTTTCAATCGATCGATGCAGGCTTGCTTTTCTGCCTCACCTATGACGGGTGATTTTATGATCATCCCAACTTCAATCTCAGACGAGATCTCAGGGATACTATCTTTTGGAAGTTTCTTAAAGAATGCTTTTACTTCGGATGGTGTTATCTTGACATCTTTTGTGAGTTTTTCCTGAGATTCCTGGATCATTAGCTGTTCTTTGATGATCTCACGCATCTCCTCTTTGATCTCAGAAATGGATTTCTGATAGTACTCTTCCAATTTTTCAGGGGAGCCTGCCTGACCAATAAAATACCGCATCCTGTGGTCCATTTCACCATCCACCTGAGCGTCAGTAACCTTTACACTGTCGATCTGAGACTGGTGATAAAGAAGTTTCTGAAAAAGAAGCCCTTCCAGTATCTGGCATTTGACCTTTTCAGCAGTCCCCTGAATATTTCCCTGGGACCTTAATTGCATGTACTGTGTTTCCACATCAGATTGTAAGATCTCATTGGCTCCGACCACTGCCACGACACCATCGACCACCTGAAGATTCTCGAGTTGGATCGTGGTGTCCGGAAGTTTCTTTCTGTCACTCGAATCGGATTTAATGGACGGGGTTTCTGAAATTGTTGTCCCTGGCTGGCCCTGTGAAATATTTTGAACAGCGTGATCCTTCTTGTCCTGAATACTGTCAGTCTGTGATTTAACAGTCATAGATAACAAGATTATCAGGAAAAATAACAGGGTTACTTTCAGGGGGATTTTCATTTTAATATATTTCAAAATTATTTTTCTTTTGTGCTTGTTCAAAGATATCATCACGCATTTTCTTTATTAAATCTATCTTTCTTTTATTCAGGATGATATTTCGGATACGTTCTTTCTCAAAACTCAACGGGGAAATACTTTCTTTTATTTTAAAGTCTTTGAACCTTACTAGGTATATATATGCTGAATCCTGGTATTCCAGATCCTTGTGATTCTTCAGGAATTCTTCCTGATTGTAAGTTTTAATAGGAATCTGTTTTAACAGATCATTGAATGGAAGCCAGTTCTGATCATCAAGAAAATAGTCTGCTGCATATTGTTCACATTGCTTTGAAAGACGCGCCTTCTCAGCAGGATCGTCCGAAGAAAGCATTTTTTTAAACTGCTTGACATAAGTCGATTTCAGAGGCAGTTTAACATATTGAAACTGAACAATATTATCTTTCAGCAAAAAGTTCTGCTGGTTGGCATTGTAATAGTTCTCAATATCCTCATCAGTTACAAGTGTATCAAGTTTTTGTTTAACAAGTTCATTTTCATAAGCATAAATGATAAGGGAATTTTGATAATTCTCAAGTTGCTGGGAAAAGTCCATCTGGTCCTTTGTGAGGTTGCTTTCTGCCTGATGAATTACTAGACGTTGATGAATCCAGTTGTCGATATAACTTCTAGCCACTAATATGCTGTCTTTAGCCGGAGTTCCTTTTTGAATAACACTCTTCAGATCAGAATCGTAAAGGTAATCATTGTATACCCTGGCTACAGCGTGCTCTGTTTTTTTTTTGAAAAACGAAATACAGCCCATAGTAAGAACCAACAGGATAAGAATGAGTCTTTTCACGATGGGTTATTTAATATGAGAGAGGATATCTTTATTAACCGTAACAGCATATTTCTTACGCAAGGATTCCACCCAGATCTTTTCAAGATAATTCTGATAGTCATTAGTAATAAGGCCACGTGCCTCATTAAGGGTCTTAATCTCAGGAGGAAGTATCTTCTTAATATTCACGATCACTACTCCGGGATTTGCTGGTATATCATTTGATAAGCCAGGAGCCCAAGTTACTGCATCAATATACTTATTTTCTTTTTTGCTGAATTTACCAGATTCTATCTTAAGATTTTTGGTTGTATCTATGTTGATTTCTTTTAAAAGTGCATCATCATCCAACCCGGATTGAATAAAATTCCTCACTTTTTGAACCAGTTTTGGATTTCTGACAGTATAGATTGATGCATCAGCACGTTCATCCCACATGTAGTCCTTCTTATTATTCTCATAAAATTCTTTAAGCCCTGTAGTGTCCTTTGTTGCTTTCGACCATACTTTCTGGTCCGTAAGATCAAAGAGGAGAATTCCATCACGATACTCGGCCATGAGGTTTTTAAAATCCGGATATTTCAGCTCTAGGCGGGAATTCTCATAAATTATAAGGTTCTCATTGACAAAATCTTTGTAAGCTTTATCCAGATAGGCACTGATCTTCTGTTTTTCAGTTTTGTGCTGATTCTTTGCCAGGTAAATAGAGAAATCCTTTTGTGTAAAGTGAGAGTTACCAATCTGGAATAAAGGTTTTGACAGATTATGTGCAAGATTGACATTCCATTTGCCATCGAATATGCTATCGTTAACAACAGAATAAAAATCTTTCAATGCATTCGGAATTTCGACAAAATTTCCCTCTTTTTTAATCTGTTCCTGGGTAGCCCGCTTTGCAAGATCTGCTCTGCTATCTTTCAGAACTTTCTGCTTAAGATCAGCTTTTTCTTCATCAAAAGTCCCTGGTCTTTTTCTTTCGATAAGTCTGATTATATGCCAGCCGTAAGGTGTTTGGACAGGTGCAGAAAAATCACCTTCTTTAGCTATCGTATAAATGGCATCAATAAACTCCGGAACCATCCTGTTAACCCCGAATTTAGGCAAAATTCCACCCTTTGATGAACTGCCCTTGTCGTCGGAATACTGCTTAACCATATCCTCCCATTTAGCACCATTTTTCAACTTTTGGTAAACAGAATCAATTCTTTGCGATACCAGCACAGAATCTGCATGCTTTGCGTTTTTTGGGATTGACATAAAAATGTGGGCTGCGGTCACTTTTCCAAGTTCTTCCTTTTTGCTAGTAACATTGATCAAGTGATATCCATATTCTGTACGGATGATCGGTGAAATTTTTCCAGGTTCAGTATTGTATGCACCGTTTTCAAAAGGATAAACAAAATCAAAAACGGTAAAATATCCAAGATCACCATGGTTCCCATGCAGAAACGGATGCTGCTGGTTGGCTTCTCGGTCTCTTGCTGAGGGGTCTTCAGAAGCTTCATAGGCAACTTGATCAAAGGGTTCACCTTTCAGTACTCTTTGCCTGAGCGTTTCTATTTTCTTCCATGCTTCCATCGTATCTTTTGGAGATGCATCCGGTGATAGTTTTACAAAAATGTGACGGGCTCGCAAGTCAAACTGCTCACGGTCATATGCTTCTCTGACAAGCCGGTCGATTGTGGGCTGATCAATAAAATAAGGTTTTGCAAGTTGGTCACGATATCCATTTAATTCAGTTATAAAAGAGGAAACGGTATCCAAGCCAAGTTCTTCCGCTTCATGTACCTTTAATTTAAAGTTAATATATAGGGTCAGGTAATCTTCCAATTTCTTTGTATCAATAGGATCGCCTTTTTTCATATCATTCTTCTGGTAAACAGCCATAAATTCACCCACAGTGATGGGTTTGCCTCCAATGGTCAAAAGGATGTCATTATTCTTGACCTGTGCTTGCAATGGAACGCTGATACTAATAATAATCGATAATACAAACAAGCTAATAATTTTTTTCATTGTTGAACTGCTTTTATTGAATAAGTAGTGGATTAATATATAAATGTTAATATATGATTTTTTAACGACTGTAATTCGGAGCTTCACGTGTGATCGTGACATCATGAGGATGGCTTTCAACAACTCCTGCTGAGGTAATCTTAAGGAACTTTGCTTTCTGAAGCTCCTCTACATTTCTTGATCCTGTGTACCCCATCCCGGATCTTAGACCTCCAACCATCTGGTAAATGACTTCTGAAAGTGATCCTTTATAAGGTACTCTTCCTACAATTCCTTCAGGAACCAGCTTCCGGATATCATCTTCCATATCCTGGAAATACCTGTCTTTTGAGCCCATCTGCATGGCCTCAATAGATCCCATCCCGCGGTAAGTTTTATATTTTCTTCCTTCGAAAATAATTGCCTCTCCTGGAGATTCATCAACACCCGCAAACAGTGAACCGGCCATGATCGAATGTGCCCCGGCAGCCAATGCCTTTACGATATCTCCTGTATAACGTATCCCTCCATCGGCAATAGCCGGGATGCCTGACCCTCTCAGAGCTTTGGTCACAGCATATATTGCTGAAAGCTGAGGAATACCAATGCCTGCAATAATACGCGTGGTGCAAATAGATCCGGGACCAATCCCAACCTTCACTGCATCGATGTCTAGTTTGGCAAGGTCCATGGCAGCTTCACCCGTACCTATATTTCCTACTATTAAGTCAATATTTGGAAATTGTTTTCTCACCACTTTTGCCAGCTCCATCACATTACGGGTATGTCCGTGAGCAGTATCGATCACGATTGCATCCACATCCTCGTTTACGAGTGCAGAGACCCGGTCAATGGTGTCCTTTGATATTCCGACAGCGGCAGCTACGCGTAAACGACCACGCGAATCTTTGCAGGCATTGGGCCTGGCCTTGATCTTAATAATATCCTTGTATGTGATAAGACCAACAAGTTTGTTGTTTTTATCGACAACAGGAAGTTTTTCAATCTTATATTTTTGAAGGATTTCTTCTGCTTTTGAGAAATCTGTAAATTCTGTAGTCGTAATTACCTGCTTCGTCATCACATCAGTAATCGGTCTCAAGACATCACGTTCAAAACGCAGATCACGGTTGGTTACAATACCAACAAGATTATTCTGATCATTGATGACAGGAATACCGCCGATGTTGTATTCCTTCATGAGGCCCAAGGCATCACCTACCAGTCCCCCGACATTGATCGTAATTGGATCAAGGATCATCCCGTTCTCTGCTCTTTTGACCTTCCTCACCTCAATTGCCTGCGCTTCAATGGTCATATTTTTATGCAGTACCCCAATCCCCCCTTCCTGCGCCATGGCAATTGCCATGGTTGAATCTGTCACCGTATCCATAGCAGCAGAAACAATCGGTATATTCAAGCGAATATTCCTCGATAGTAAAGTTGTAACATCTACTTCGCGCGGAAGAACCTCGGAATAAGCCGGTAACAACAGCACATCGTCATAGGTCAATCCTTCACCCTGAAATTTATCTGGATCCATTAACATTGGGCTGAAAATTAAGTGTGCAAAGGTAAGAAAATTATTTATAATGAAAATAACTGAAAACCTTTGTCATTATTATTTATAGTGGATGGAAAGTTAAGACAAAATTATAAAGCAGAAATGATCTGTCCGCTGCCTTTACTTCAGAGATAGCGTCAATTCTCCCAGTTTAATGATCTTTTCTGAAATGCCTTTCTCAAAAGGTTCAGGAAGCATAGGACGGGAAACAACCTTCGGCCTTGTTGTAAAGGTGAGATTGTTCCCTTTTTCTTTCTGCTGGCAGATGAGATAGATACTTGCAGTTCCTTTCCATTCCTTTGTGGCCGGATTGTTACAGATCGAGGTGCGAATTGATCTGACATCCGGCCCAAAGATGATCGAGTACCATGACCATAATCCCTTTTGCTGATGAACAAGGGCTTTTTGTTCATTATTCCCGGTATTGAATGTAAAAAAGGGAAATTCCACGTTCTCATAGTCCTTATCTGGTTTCAGCAATACAGCATAACGGGCTTCCTTCAGGGAAGGATCGCAATTGATTTCTGTAATTAATTCTTGTCCTTTCTTCGTTGTCTGGCTCTCAATCGGTTTAGC
>JBEKQA010000038.1:0-20367 GCA_049520195.1 Bacteroidales bacterium | reverse complement strand
TATAATGATTATACACTGAAACAGCCAGTAACTTTTTGGCTTCCTCCTGACCAATCACATACTGATCGAGATATTTCTTTATCTCAACCGGCTTCAGGAGTTTATAGTCAGGTATCTGCTTTTGCCCCTTGGAAGATATCTCTTCCTCCATGATCTGTTGTGCCTGCATTATACAAGAGTCACAGATATGACCATTCAGGCCGGCTATCAATATATTGGTGTCTTTTTTTTCGCGTCCGCAAAAAGAACACCTTTCTCCGGTTTTTGTCATTTCAGAAGATTAATCAGTCTTTGCTTTAATTAATATTTCATCAATCATACCGTATGCTTTGGCTTCTTCAGATGTCATCCAGTAATCCCTGTCCGCATCCTTCAGAATCTTATTGTAGGTTTGACCGGAATGTCTGGAGATGATCTCATACAACTCTTTCTTGAGTTTCTGTATCTCCCTGGCAGTGATCTCAATATCTGAAGCCTGTCCTTCTGCATTGCCCATAGGCTGATGGATCAGGATCCGGGAATGCGGTAATGCTGTACGTTTTCCTTTTGCACCGGCACAAAGAAGAATGGCACCCATAGAAGCTGCCATACCAGTACAGATAGTAGCTACTTCAGGATTAATATATTGCATCGTGTCATAAATACCCAGACCGGCATAAACAGAACCACCCGGTGTATTCAGGTAAATCTGGATATCTTTCTTAGAATCAACAGATTCCAGGAAAAGAAGCTGTGCCTGAATGATGTTGGCAACATAATCGTCGATAGGAACGCCCAGGAAGATGATCCTGTCCATCATGAGACGGGAAAACACATCCATCGTGGCTATATTGAGCTGACGTTCTTCTATGATCGTTGGTGAAATGTAATTTTCTGATATCGTCCTGTATTTCTCCAGGGTCAAACTGTTCAGGCCCCGGTGATGAATTGCATATTTTGAAAATTCGTCCATAACAGTAGTTATTAATGTTCGTGATTGTGTTCATGTTCATGATCATGTTCATGTTTTGCTGAAGCTAAGGTAATAAATTCTTCATAAGAAATCTCCTTTTCTTCGAGCGGGAAGTTTGTCTTTAATACCTGAATTAGTTTGTTGGTAAAAAGTTCATCATTGATCTTTTGCACCTGCTCGGTATTTTTCATCACAGTATCTACGAGTGAATCAAACCTTTTCTCAGCTTCAGGCTCGTCCATATTCATTGGAATCTGGTGAAGAAAATAGTTCTTTATGTAGTCTCTGATTTCGGTATCTTCCACACGGATATTGTATTCACGGATGAGCTTGTTTTCAATAAGCTGCCATTTCATTGACTCGGCAAAAGAATCGTATTGTTCCTCAACTTCCTCTGCAGTAAGCTTGCTTTCTTTATGTTCGGTCAACCAACGCTTTAAAAATGAATCAGGAAGCTTGATAGGTATTTCATGTAATAAAGTATCACTGACGTGACGATATAAAAGTTTGTCAGTTTCACCGGTGAAGCTGGCTGATATATCTTTCTTAACCTGTTCACGGAATTGTTCTTCTGTCGTCAGCTCCGCTCCGGGATAGACCTTTTTAAAGAATTCCTCATTAAGTTCAGCAGGTTCAATATGATACATATCTTTAACTGCTAAAGAGAAAATGATACCTTCTTTGGAAGCAACTTCATCTTTGATCCCGAGAATTTTTCCTTCTTCCTCTTTATCCTCAAAGAAATCATGTGTTATCAGGATATTATCTTCTTTCTTTAGCCCAATGAACCGCTTTTGGGTGTCCTCTTTCTTTAATTGGGAAATCGTAATAAAAACATTCTTCTTTATTCCATTTTCAATAATAACCCCGTTTGTATCAGTTTCGGTGATCTCACAAGAGATCATATCCTCTTCCCCCGCTGCCTCAGGATGAATGCTGTTTCCATAACGCTTTCTCATATCCTCAATATAGTTTCCCAGCATTTTATCATCAACAGCAATTGAATACCGTGAAACTGGAGGAAGTCCTGCAACGTTGAGAACAATCTCAGGCGCTATACCCAAATCAAAGAAGAATTCAAAATCCTTTTCTGCTTCAAAAGTGTAATCATGATTCTTCCCCTCACTTGGAAGCGGGTTTCCTAGAACATCCAGCTTTTCATCCAAAATGTATTTTGCAATAGAATCTGACATTATTTTGTTCACCTCGTCTGCAACAATGGCTTTACCATACATTTTCCGGATTAACCCAACCGGAACTTTCCCGGGCCTGAATCCCGGAATATTTGCTTTATGCTGAAAGTCCTTTATTTGTTTGAGGACCTTTTCTTCATAATCATCCTTAAGAATCTCAATCCTGATCGTCGCAGTCAATTCTCCAGTGTTCTCGCGCGTAATATTCATGAAAAAATATATTGATTTTATAAATATTAATATTGTGTGCGGATGAAGGGACTCGAACCCCCACGCCATAAGGCACAAGATCCTAAGTCTTGCGCGGCTACCAATTACGCCACATCCGCCCGGGTACCTGCTTTTCAGAACAGGACTGCAAAGATACACTTTTTTTAAACTTTAACATGCATTCAGACATCACCGGGAAGCAGGTCCCTACAGTAGTTTTATATCAGTAGAACAGCACCCGAATTGAATCATGTATAATAAATGTCTCTTTCTACAGTTAATTATTTATCAGCATGTAGTGTATTTAAAATCTTAATAAATCCTCATATAACGTTTATTCTACATATGTTTTTTCACTACATCACCCTGAATGTCAGAAAACAAAGACAGTTTACTCAATTATTTTCTAAGTCATTAAACAACTTTTTTCATCAGAAACAGTCTATAGATTGAAATCTCTCTTAATGAAATGAAAAGAAGTCAGCTTGAATCCAGGTGTTAAAAATTGACTGGTTATTAATAGAAAATAGTCACAAAGGATAGAAAGTATGAAATGTTTCCGGGTTGGAATTTGGTCGTTTTTCCTCGCTGTTCTCTTATATGGAAATCGTGGTTTCAGCCAGGAAATGTTTGGCGCCACACTCGGCAACTATTCAGGGGTAAATGGTCTGCAGTTGAACCCAAGTTCCATACTTGGTTCGAAGACCTTTCTCGATGTAAACCTTCTTGCCCTCGATGTTTCTCTCCAGAATAATTTTGTCTATATGGACAAAACTCAATACAAACTTTACAATTTCTTCACATCCGGGTTTGTATTGCCATCCCATCCTGAACAATATGGAACTGAATTCCGGAACTTTTATACCTACGACAATGATCATGTACGGGATTTCAACCTGCAATTGAGGCTTAATGGCCCGGGGGCAATGCTTGTATACGGGAATCAGGCTTTTGCTATCACTACAGGGGTTAGGTCAGTTGTCTCAGGGAAAAATGTTCCGTATGAGCTGGCAAATTTCGCTTACCTCGGACTAAGCTACCTCCCTCAACAGAATATAGAATATAAAGATAACCGGCCTTTTAAAGCCGGAGAACTGACTTGGGCAAATATCGGCATCAGCTATGCCTATACGATCACGGCCAGAAATTTCAGAAAAATAACGATAGGAATAACTGTCAACAGGCTCTTTGGGTATTCTGGGGTTTATGTTTACGGGAATAAAGTTGATTATGTTGTACCTAATGACACTTCGGTAAGTGTCCATAATTTTAAAGGCCAGGTCGGTTATTCCTTGCCTGTTAACTACAATCAAAACGGACTATGGAATGGTAAGCTTTTCCCTGGTCATGGGTTTAGCGGTGACATCGGAGCAACGTACACACGTCTATCCGGGATATATTCAGAAGATTATTTTACAACCCTCTGTTCACAGCAATACAATGATTACTTATACCGTCTGGGAGTTTCGCTCATTGATATCGGGGCTATCCGGTTCAATACTCATTCGGAAAATTATTCCATTGATAATAAAAGTGCGTACTGGTCAGACCTTGATAAATTTCATTTCTCATCAATTCAACAGATGATGGATACGATTAGCTATCAGTTCTATGGCGATAAGAAAGCGGCTTACAAGGGAAATAGTTTTTATATGTGGCTGCCTTCCGCCCTTTCAGTCCAGTTTGATTATCATTATTTTAAACAATGGTATGTAAATGCTTCCCTTGTCTACGGTTTTGACCTGAGCCATGCCTCTGTCTCAAGGCCTTCCGAGCTTTCCATCACTCCCCGTTACGAAACCCGCGCCTTTGAAGCCGATCTCCCTGTTTCATTATATGACTGGGAACGGCTTAGAATCGGCCTTGCCCTGAGGTACTATTATTTTACAATAGGAACTGAAAAGCTTGGCGAATTTTTCCGCATCAGTAACTTTACAGGAATGGATCTCTATTTTGCTTTTCATTTTTTTATTGATAAAGGAAATTGTCCTAAAGGAAAACAAAAGGGATGCCAGGAAATCGACTACAGGATAAAGTCAGATTATAGATGAGGCCTTCACATCCAGCGCATCCCGGAGTGCATTCCCAATAAGCATGAATGCAAGTACCATCAGCATAATAGCGATTCCCGGCAGGATGGCAAGATGAGCTGAGTCAAGGATTATATATCCATAATTTTCTTTTATCATAGATCCCCATGATGGCATCGGGGGTTGAACACCAATTCCCAGGAAACTCAACCCGGCTTCAAGTAGAATCGCAGATGCAAAGTTTGCCGCAGAAATAACGGCTACAACGCCCATGATGTTCGGAAGAATATGATGAAAGATGATACGAAAATTTGAATATCCAAGAGCCCTTCCGGCTTCCACAAATTCTTTCTCCTTGATACTCAATATCTGTCCCCGGACAACCCGTGCTACCTCAACCCACATTGTAAGACCAACTGCCACAAAAACCTGCCAGAATCCCTTTCCCAAAGCAAAGGTGATCGCAATCACCAGCAATAGTGTAGGAATAGACCAAACCACATTAATCAACCAAACAATAAAATTGTCAATTTTCCCACGAAAATATCCCCCTAACGCGCCGATTGTGATGCCAATCAGCAATGAAATAAATACCGATATGAATCCTACCGAAAGACTGACGCGGGTTCCTATGAGCAGCATGCTGAGATAATCCCTTCCAAAACGGTCAGTGCCAAGCCAGAATGTCCTGGAATAAGGTACCCCGACTTTCTCTGCATCATAAGTTTTTTCAATTGCATCGTTCGCAGGCGGATCCAAAAACTCACGGATAACTATCTTATTTCCTTCTCTTCTCCATGAAGAGATTGGAATATCGGACGTGGCACTTTTCTGGCCAAATAGCATCTTATAAATAATGTTGTGACGAACAGGTTGCTCTTCCAGTTTTACAGGAAGGAACATCACCGTGGTCCCGGGTTTCTTAAGCCCAAGTTCCAGGTACTGCTGGTTTGCAAAAGGTGTCGGATCGGGTGATATCAGGTAACCCAGCAAAGCAATCAGAGCTGTAACCCCAATGAAGATCAGAGATCCAAAACCCAGGCGGTTTTTTCTGAATCGCTTCCATGCCAATGAAGACAGACTTCCTGATGACTCGTAATGTGTTTTCCCGAACAGCACTTCTCAAGTTTTGATACAGGCAAATATCGGATAAATATTGCGAATTCCTGACACCGGACCACGAATTGCAGGTAAATACCCTTTCTAATTTTATCCCTGTTATAAAATGTAATAAAAGATTTGTATTTTTGCGGCTCAATATACATGGTGGATGTAGCTCAGCAGGTTAGAGCGTCAGATTGTGGATCTGAAGGTCGTGGGTTCGAGCCCCATCTTCCACCCGGAAGATTTCTATAATGAAGAGGTTGTCTCAAAAGTCGGGATGACCTCTTTTTTTGGAATGAATTAAAATAAAGAATAGGAGCATGAGCAGGCTTTCGGTCATTTTAGCGATCCCTCGTATGATGCCTTGAAGTCTTCCCATGGAGTTTTCTGATAAGCATCCTCTCCAAAGTAATGCAGGATCGGCTCAAAATCTCTGGCAACCTGATAACCTGAAACAACAGTCAGCCACTGGCTTTTTTCATTCAGGAAGACAAATGAAGGGTACGACATATTTCCCTTAAGCAGTTCTACTGCAAGTTGATGAGTAGATCTCTTGCTTGCAGGGTTTGGATTTGTGAATTTTACTCCATCAATAATTACTGTGTCCTTTCTCTCTGCATTCAGCTTAACACAATAAAAGTGTTTAGACATATACTCACTGATGACTGGATTCGTGAATGTCTCTGCATCCATTTTCTTGCACCAACCACACCAATCCGTGAATACGTCGATAAAGATTTTTTTGGGCTTCTTTTTATTCAACTGATAGGCTTCCTCGAAACTGTACCAATGAATCTTTTCACCAGATGAGGTGGATTTCTCCTTGCCCCCAGACTGAGAAAAAGCATTTAGTGAATATGAAAATATAAGGAATGCTGTCAATAGATGAAACCTGTGATTTTGCATCGAAGAAAATTTTAGCAAAATTATGATTCTTTGACTAAATAATGGCTTATTTAACAATAATTATGATAAACCTTAGGAGTTCTTTTGTTCTCTTGTTCTTGTCAATTAAGAAGATAAGCTTAGTCGCGTGACCTTTCAATCTCTCTTTTAACATCTTTCTGCTTCAGGGATTCACGCTTGTCATAATGATGTTTCCCCCGGGCAAGCGATATCGTGAGTTTAGCTAATCCCTTTTCGTTGATATACAGCAGTGTAGGGATGATGGTAAACCCTTTTTCTTTTACCTTAGCTTGCATCTTATGAAGTTCCCGTTTAGTGAGCAGGAGCTTCCGGTCTCGTTTTGGCTCATGATTATTATAAGTTCCGAACGAATATTCCGCGATATGCATGTTTATCACGAATAATTCATTACCTTTAAAGTTGCAATAGGCGTCTGCAATACTGGCTTTCCCTTCCCGGATCGACTTGATTTCGGTTCCGGAGAGTTGAATGCCAGCCGTGAATTCCTGTAAAAGCAGATATTCAAAGCTGGCTCTCTTGTTTTTAATGCTTATGCTGGCGTCTTTTCCCACGATTTATTTCTTCTCAGGTTTGAGAACCACCCTGACATAATTATTGAATTTCAGGTAATTATTAGCAGCAAGCCTAAGGTCCTCAAGGCTGACTGCCTTAACCCTATCTTTAAAATTGAGAATACTTGCCGGATCTGTTCCATCATAATATAACGACTCCAGCTTATTAAGCCAAAAATCATTCTTTTCAAGATCAGTTTCACGGGCCCTTATTAACTCTTCCTTGGCCTTATCCAGATCAACTTCTGTCGGTCCTTTTGCAATGATCTTTTTGACCTCGCTGAATACAGCCTTAGTTAGTTTGTCAGCTGATTTTGGAGAACAGCCAAACATAACCATGAATTGAAACTTTGATTGGGGAAAATGAGTAGGATTTATCATGACCTGTGGAGAATAAACGCCACTCATCTTTTCACGTATTACTTCGATGAGCTTGATTGAAATGATCTCCTTGAGCATACTCAGTTCCAGCAGGTTCTTTTGAGTATAATCAAACGGCTTTGACATCACAATACCTACCATCCCCTGAGGTTCAGTTCCTTTATATAGTGTTGTATTGACGATACCCTTCGCAAATTTCGGAGAATTATCCTTCCATGCTTCCTGACGGTTAATTGTTGGAAGACTGCCAAGATACTTTGTGATAAGCGGAGTTATAGTATCAATGGAGAAATTACCTGTAAGGAAAAATTTAAATTCCGCGGCATTGGCAAATATGGTGTGGTAAATCTTATAAACCTGGTTTTCATTCATCTGGTTTAACTGCTCAGGAGTCGGGAAGATGATCATACGTTTATATCCCGGATACACGCTTTTGTAGAGTGTGTCATAAAAACTTACCATCGGACTGCTCTTCATGAATTTCATCTGATTTTCCAGTTGTGACATAAAAGCTTTGAAAGCTGTCGTGTCTTTCCTCGGTTGTGTAAAATAAAGATAAACCAGCTGGAACATGGGTTCAATATCCTGAGGGGTACTGTTTCCCCTGAATCCTTCCTTGGTATCATTAATATAAGGATGAACATCGACATTTTTCCCTTTAAGCTTTTTCTCGAGTTCAACTTTGTTAAAGTCGCCGGTACCACTCATCTCAATCACCTTTGAGGCATAATTTACGGAGGTAAAAATGCTATCGGGGATCTGAGAATTTCCTCCTAAGCTATAACCGGAAAGAAGAACCTCATCATTTTTGAAATGAGTAGGCTTTAAAACCACAATGACTCCATTATCCAGTTTAAGCTCAGTATAACCTAGCTGACTATCTTCTTTTGAACTAATGATCTTCGATCCTTTGAGATCACCTTTGACCAGGGGTTCTTCCTTAAAATTATCAACATATGGCTGCAGCTCTACTGACTTTGAATCTTTTATAATTGCAAGCAGGTCATTTTCTGTGGGAACAGTTACGCCAATTTTATCCGGAGCCATAACTACCAGGGCCATATTGTCATCGGTAACAAATTCTTTTGCAAGGGCATTAACATCATCAAGCTTTATCTCAGGTAAAAGATTTTGAACATATTTATATGCCTTTTGAGATCCGGGGATCGGGTCCCCATTGAGATAATTATCTATATACTCATTCGTGAGGCTCATCGACTCCGTTTTATCGAATTCCTTTGCGGCTTTTTCATATTGGCTCAGCATCTCCTCTTTCTGACGTTCAAATTCAGTATTTGTAAACCCAAACCGTTTTACACGCTCATTTTCCGCAAGCAGAACACCAAGACTCTTATCAATCTGATTTTCTTTTGACATGGCGTTCACCATATAGGCATCCTTATTCCTTGCCAGGAATTCTCCGTATTCTGTACCTGCATTAATATAAGGGGATTCGGGTTTTTGAGCGATCTCATTAAGACGATTATTCAACATTCCTGTGAATAACTCTGCTGCCAGCTTATCCGTAAAATCTCTAAGGGTCTTTTCCTTTTTCAATGGATGCTTGTAAAACATGAGAATAAAATTTTCTGTTGCTTCCTTATCTGTCGTAATAGCGATAAGAGGTTCCTTGTTGTCAGGAATATCAAATTCTGGTCTTGGCCTCTCTTGAGGAGGATTTTTAATATCTGAAAAATGTGCCTTAACCTGAGCTTCAGTTTTTGCAGGATCTATATCCCCGACGATAATAATTGCCTGAAGATCAGGACGGTACCAGTCATGATAGAATTCGCGGATGAGATCATGTTTGAAATTTTTAATTATATCCACTTTCCCGATGGGGATACGGTTGGCATAAACAGATCCTTTAAAGATGATAGGAAAGAACTTCTTCATCATACGATCCTGGGCTCCCAGGCCAAGCCTCCACTCTTCAGTGACAACGCCTCTTTCATTATCTATTTCCTTATCATCCAGCAGTGCATTGTGCGACCAGTCTTCCAAAACCTGGAACCCCGTGTTCAGAAGCGAAGAATCGTCTGTTGGCAGTTGTAACATATAAACTGTTTCATCAAAGCTGGTGTATGCATTGATGTCAGCTCCGAATTTCACTCCTGTTTTCTGTAAAAAATTGACAAGTTCATTGTGTGGAAATGTTTTTGTGCCGTTAAAGTTCATATGTTCCATAAAGTGAGCCAGACCTTGCTGGTCATCATTTTCAAGAACAGATCCGGCATTAACAGCCAGTCTGAGCTCGACCCTCTTTTCAGGTTTTTTGTTATAACGTATGTAATAAACAAGACCATTGTCCAACTTCCCGATCCTGACATTCGGATCAATAGCTATGGGAGTGCTCAGGTCAATCTGTGTCGTCTGGCCAAATAAAAGTGAAGAGCCGGTAACAAAAAGAAAAAGTAATAATGTAGTGAAGATCCATTTTTTCATATAATTATTATTAAATGTATCCCTGATCTCTAAATTGCTGCAAGTTACGCAATTTCAAAATTGCAGGTGGCAAAAATGAAAGAAAAATAATAGAAAAATAACTCTTATCCCTGGCCCTCAGACTTTAATTGTGATCCCGAAAAGGAAGTTGACCAAAGCTTGTGGAAAGTACCCGTTCGTTTCATTTAATTGTCCGTCCAGATAGTATGGGTAAACCCAGGCATTGGTTTCATATTTGTTGCTGAAGATATTATTTACAGCAAGGTTAAACCCGATCTCTTTGATCCACTTTGTCCTGATAGTATATCCTGCAGTGATATTGTTCACAAGATAGGCATCTAAAACACGGTCATTATTTGAGGTATTATCAATATATTGTTTCCCAATATATCTTGATATCAGAGTAAATGTGAGATTTTTAACAGGTATAAAAGTCAGGTTATCCTGAAGAATAATACCTGGAGAGAAAGAAATATCCGTTTTACCAAGGAATTGGATTTTTTGTCCTATAAAGTTCCAGGAAGCATCATATTCATCCGTATATTCGGTAAAATCCCTGATCTTATTCGTACTCAATGTGGTTGTTAAATCCCATTTAAGCCATTTAAAGATGTTCGCACCTGCCGTGACCTCAATTCCTGACCGGTAGCTATGCGGTACATTGGTCATGACGGCTTCCCCCACACTGTTTATCTTTCCGGTCAGAACAAGCTGATTCAGATAATTCATATAATACAGGTTTAAACCTGCACGGAAGTTCAGGAGTTTTAATTCATATCCCAGTTCCCAGTCATTCAGGGTCTCATTAGTTGGAATACTCCCTGCTTCAGCGGCCTCATAGGTATCCCTGTCAGGCTCTCTGTTACCAACAGCGTAAGAAAGGTAAACATCCTGCTTATCATTTATGGAATAGAATATCCCCGCCTTTGGATTGAAGAAATTAAAGACATGAACCTGATCAATCGTTCTCAGATCCTGGAGAGTGCCATCCATTTTGTAGTAAATATTCCGGTACTGCAGATCTGCAAAAAGGTTGAAGTGTTTGAAAATAGTATAAGTCGCTTTTGCAAAAATGTCGAAATCATTCTTGAGCCCTATTGAATTGTACCAGTTCGTATTATTGTCCCCGTTCGAGGCATATTGAGCCCATATAACCTTTCCATAATGCTTCCCATAATATTGGTTCCAGGCGCCCCCGACAGTAACTTTCAGGTTATCATTCCTCTTGTAATTACCTGAAAAAGTAAACCCGTAAAAATCATTATCTAGCCATTGTTGATTGATCAGGTCGGTTTGTTTGATGGTATCATTTCCTATGATCACATTATTAAGATTATATGCAGCAAAGGATTGCCCCGGCGCATAGCTTTCATAATAGCCTGAACCTTTGGTATAATGCAAAGCCGCATTAATGTTAAAATCGTGTTTGATTTCCTGGGAAAATAAAAGCTGGTAATGGGTCTGCTGATAATTGTCAGTTTGATTGTTATAATATGCAATATTGCCGTTTTTATCAATATATTGGCCTTCCGGATTATAAGTACGGTTAGTGGCAAGCGAATCTTTAGGAACTCCGCCCCAGGCTTGGTATGTTTTTTCATATCCGGAGAGGACATTAAATTTCAAGGTGGTCTTTTTTCCGTAATACCCTCCCGATAGACTAAAGGATGTAAGTTTTGAAAAAGCCCTGTCTATATATCCGTCAGAGGTAATACGTGAAATTCTACCGTCAAATGCGAACTTGTTAGCCATCAGGCCGGTTCCAAACTGAAATGTATTTTTGAATGTATTGAACGAACCGGCTGAACTGCTTATCTCTCCATAGGCATCTTGGCGGAAGGGTGTCGTCTGAACGCTAATAGAAGCTCCAAATGCACCAGCTCCGTTTGTAGAAGTGCCTACTCCACGCTGGATCTGGATACTTCCTGCGGAAGAAGCCAGGTCGGGAAGATCGACAAACCAGACACCATGTGATTCTGCATCGTTTAATGGGATACCGTTCAGCGTGACATTGATCCTTGTGAGGTCCGACCCGCGGATATTGATCCCCGTGTATCCGATCCCTGTACCTGCATCAGAAGTAACAACCACCGAAGGGGTGCTTTCAATAAGGAATGGCAGATCCTGGCCAAGGTTATTCTTTTCAATCTCCGCATGGTTCATCAGTGAATAAGTGGTGGGCGTCTTCTCTTGTGCACGGGTGGCTATAATATTTACCTCCTCACCAAGAATAGCGCTGGTAACCATATTAAAATCGATGACTGTGTCATGAACGAGCCGGGATAGTCTTAATATAGGCTGGTACCCCATGAAGGACACTTTGAGTGTCCAGATACCGGATTTCAGCACTTTGATTCTGAATCGCCCGTCATTGGAACTGGCAGTGCTGATAAAGGTGTTCTCAACACTGATGTGGGCTCCGGCCATGGGTTTTCCGGAATCGTGATCGCGAACCGTACCGGAAACTGTAACTTGAGAATGTCCCTGCAAACACATCGCAAAGAATAAAACTGTAAATGCAAACAGGCTCCTGTAAAAAGAAGGATTTTGTTTCTTTTGTTTTGACATAATGATTGATTTTAAAGATTAAACAGCTTTAACAATCAATCCTTTAAGGGAAATATATATTGAATTTTGCTCCTCCCTACGCCGGCATTACCCGGATCAGGTTCTAAGAGTATAATCTCAGCCTTTTAGTAAGGCACCCCTATTGGAAATGATACGCAAAAATAAGCGATAATCCTGAATAAAGCAAGGATTTTTCCCTAAAAGCCCGGCCCGTTCATCAGGTTATTATTTTCATCTTCTTTCACCCCCTGGAACTTCATATGCCCGAATTTATAGGTCAGGTTGAGTCCAAATGACTGGAACGCAACTTTACGGGTACCGGTCAAAGTGAAACCCTGACCTGTCAGATTGGTGGTCAGGATAACATATTGGTTGAAAGGATTGCTAGCAGTAAATGCAATGCTGGCTTTGTCATGAAATAACTTCTGCCTGATTGCCAGACTATATGAAGACCATGAAGGTAATTTACCTTGTACCGACGTTCTTGCAGAGTTGAAGAAACCGAATGCTTCCAGAGCCAGTGTTTTTAAAATCTTAACACTTACATTCAGCGTGATCCTGTACTCAAAGCTGCTGATTGAAGCAGGTTGTGGCCCTTTCTCAACAATATTCCGGTTATAAAAAGAAATATTTGATCTGAGGTCAATGATGTTTGCAATCGGAATGAATCCATAAACATTTCCCCCTATTGAAACTTCGGAACTGATATTTGCCCAGTTAGTAACAGAAACATTACTATAAAGAGAATCTCCGATTTTATAAGTCGGGTAAAATGTAACAAAAGACTGAATATCGTCAGTATTCCACCTATAAAATGCTACAATATTCAGATTTCCTCCTTTTTTGAAGGTTTTGTTGTATCCAAGTTCAATTCTGTTTTGTATTTCAGGATTAAGGTTTGGATTTCCGATTGAAATATTGTGAGGATCGCTAAGGTTAATGAAAGGATTAAGGTTTCTGTAATCCGGACGTTGGATCCTATATGAGTAGCTGAGTTTGATCGAACTCTGGTTCTTAAAGTTATGTGAAAATATCAAAGAAGGAACAAAGGTATTATAAGACGGAATGCTGCTTCCCGGCATTTCTGCATAGTTTATCCAGGTGTCAGTGTGTTCAATACGGGCACCAGGTTTTACATCCAGGAATTTAAAGAGTGAAAACGTACCAGTAAGATATGCTGCATAGATGTTCCGGCTATAATTTAAGGTGTATGACTGACGATAATCTGCCACATAATTTCCTGTCGCTAAATCCAATGTATCAGCATTTGAAGAGCTTTTCTGAGTTTCCATAGAGGCTTTTACACCTGTTTCAATGTTTGCCTTATCTCCAAATGGTTGGGTATAATCAGCCGTGACCTCTGTTATCATGTCCGTTCCCGGGTTGCTGCCAAATATTCCTGAATAGACCGAATCATTAGGACCAATCCCCTGTGTTTGCTTATAATCCGAGTAATTCAATGAATAACTGGAATAATACTGAATATTCAATTCCTGCCCTTTCTGGGCAAAGTTGTGCTTGTAATTCAGACTCCAGTTAAAGGAATTTGAGTGATAATTGTTTATAACATTTAAATCATTGATAAACGGAACACCTTCCTTTCCTGTAGAATCGTACGATAAATCAGTCTGGTAAGTAATACCACTGCCATGGTTTGACCAATGGTTATAATTGAATCCGCCGGTGAGATTATCTTTATCGCTGAGGGTCCAATCGAAACCAAGTCCGGCCTGGTAGCCATCCCGTTGAAATTTACTGTTACTGTTCTGCAGAAGCTGCGTTTTACCTGCAGAGTCTTGCGTCCATCTAACCTGGTTGTTTAAAGTAGTAGACGGAAGCTGGGCATTCCCACTTACAAATGCATTTATGCCAAACTTTCCTTTTCGGATGTTCAGGTTAAACGAACCATTCTGAAGACGGGTTCCTCCTGTTAAGGATACATTACCACTTACCCCGTTGACATTCGTTTTCTTTAAAATGATATTGATAATTCCACCTGTCCCTTCGGCATCATATTTTGCACCCGGACTGGTTATTACTTCAATAGTCTTGATCTGACTGGCAGGAATCGACTCGAGAACATCTGTAATGCTGTTCCCATATATTGTCGATGGCTTCCCATCAATAAGGAAACGGATGTTTGAATTCCCCTGTAACTCTACATTTCCATCTATATCAACGGATACCTGGGGCACTTTCTTTAAAACATCAATTGCAACCCCGGTCTGGGAAGTTATATCATTCTCGGCATTATAGACCATTTTATCGATCTTGTTTTCGATGACGCTCTTCTCCGCAGTCACTGTCACTCCTTCAAGAGTGGTGGCTTTTGGAGATAGAAGTATCGTTCCTAGAAAAACAGTGGGCACTTTATCGCTGATAGCGATATTTTCGATTACTTTCTTTTGATATCCCAGAAAATTGATCATGATCCGGTATGTTCCTTTCGCAACTTTCGTTATCACAAACCTTCCGAGCGTATCAGATGTGGTGCCATTAATAATATCGTTCTGATTACTATGGGATAGGGCAATAGTAGCATATTCAATGGGTGTATGATCCACTGAATCAATGATGATCCCGTTTATCTTTCCCGGACTGGGAATGACAGCAGGTTGAGATTTAATAAGAAATGGGAGGATGAGCAGGAATCCAAGAAAAGCAGTCTTTTTCAAAATAGGATTATATCAGCGTTTATTTTCAATATTTTTAAGCCGACAAAATTAATTAAAAAAGATATTCAGCATGAATAATTTATTCCAACGCCCCTAATTTATCTGCAATAATGGGATATTCATGGCCGTACTTACTCAATATTCAGGTTTTTATAGCCTGATTTATTAATCAACCTTTTATGGCCAACCAATAGGTTACATCCACCAGGACAGACACCTCAATATCAGTCAATTAAATACCCTGCCTGCGTCGTGCCTGCGTCCATCCTTCGCTCAGGGTTCGGTCAAGGTTCGCTCAAGGTATACTTAGAGTACACTTCTCCTATACTAAGAGTAAATCCTGAAAAGCAAATTATTCAGAGTGTAAAAGTCAAATCTTCACCTTCTTGTAGAAAATTGTCTTAGTGATCTCCGCCATGATTACGTACAATGCCACAATCAGTATGATTAGCAGATAGGTACTGAGTTTGAGAGAGGTAAATCCAAATAAACCTCCGACAGGGGTGAATGGGAATATCATAGTGATGGCTGCAATAGACAAAGTCGCGATAAGGAGGTATTTCCCCGGTCGGCTCCTGAAAAATGGCTTTCGGCTCCTGATGATCAGGACTATAAGAGAAGCCGATATCACCGACTCCAAAAACCACCCCGTCCTGAATTGAATCTCATTTACCTTTAATACAAGCAACAATAATCCAAACGTCATATAGTCAAAGACAGAACTCAGCAAACCGAATACTATCATAAACTTGCGGATTGCCTTTATATCCCAACGCCGGGGCGCCTCAATCATCTGATCGTCAACCCTGTCCGTGGCAATCGTCATCTCAGGAAAATCCGTCATCAGGTTGGTCAGCAGGATCTGCTTGGGTAAGAGAGGAAGAAAAGGAAGAAAGATCGACACCCCCGCCATGCTGAACATATTCCCGAAATTCGCACTCGTAGCCATAAAGATATACTTAAGGGTATTGGCAAATGTGGTCCGCCCTTCTTTTACTCCTTCAACAAGAACTCCCAGATCATTTTCAAGTAGTACGATATCTGCCGCATCCTTGGCTACATCTGCAGCAGTATTCACCGAAATCCCGACATCCGCAGCATGAAGCGCTGAAGCATCATTAATGCCGTCCCCCATGTATCCGACTACGTTACCCGCCTTCCTTAAGGAGATTATGATCCTCTCCTTCTGGTTGGGCTCTATTTCCGCAAAAACATCGACAGCCGTTACTTGTTTCAGCAAAGCACTATCGCTCATTTGACGAAGGTCCGTACCCGTCAGGATCATTTTGTCTGAAAGATTCATTTTTTTGCTTAGGCTGGCTGCGACTAGTCGGTTGTCTCCGGTGATGACCTTCAGTGAAACACCCAGCCGCTTCAGATTCGATATGGTTTCTATAATATTCGGCTTCGGTGGATCAAAGAGCGTAAGAAAACCCATGAATGTCATATCTGTCTCATCATTCTTGGTGATTTGATGGCCCGATGAAAGTTTCTTATAAGCAACACCCAGGGTTCGTAATCCCTGGTTGCTGAATGCTGCGAAGGCTTTCTGTATTTGATCCTGACTCGAGGCAAGGTCGGTAATTCTTTCTTTGGTTTCTAAGGTCGTACAGACTTCAAGGATATTCGCAAGCGCCCCTTTCGTGACCATCAGAAATTCGTCGCCATGCGTAACTACTATACTCAACCGTTTCCTGAGGAAATCATAGGGAATTTCATCCTGCTTTTTGTATTCTGAAACATCGATCTTATTGAAGTTAAGGATGGCCTGGTCAATCGGATTCGTAAATCCCGTCTCAAATGTTGCATTCAAAAATGCATACAGAAACACCTTATCATTGGGCTCACCATTTATATCCAGTGCCGATTGTACTTTCACGCTTCCTTCCGTCAGTGTTCCAGTCTTATCGGAACAGATCACATTCATGCTCCCGAAATTCTCGATGGATGCTAATCTCTTTACAATGACCTTCTTCTCGGCCATCTTCTTGGCTCCATGTGCAAGATTTATACTGATGATGGCAGGTAGCAGTTGCGGCGTTAACCCCACTGCCAGGGCCAACGAAAATAGTAAGGAGTCCAGGACAGGCCTTTGTAAATAAACATTGATGGCAAAAATGATGACAACTAAAATAAGTGTGACTTCCCCCAGAAAAAACCCGAATCTCCTTATTCCACGCTCAAATTCAGTTTCAGGTGCCTTTAATTTGAGATGTTCGGATACCTTCCCAAACTCAGTATTTTTACCCGTAAGAATGACAAGCGCACGGGCACTGCCACTCACGACATGGGTGCCCATCCAGATTGAATTGGTCCTTTTGGAGAGTGCTGTATCCTGAGGCAGGATGGAAACCTCTTTCTCAACGGGGAAAGTCTCACCGGTCAGCATGGCTTCGTCGACAAACAGGTCCTTCGATTCAAGAAGAATGCAGTCTCCTGGAACAATATCTCCCGCATTCAGAACAACGACGTCTCCCGGAACAACATTTTCAACCGGAATTTCCTGCTCTTTCCCATCGCGGACAATACAGGTCTTTATCTTTACAATTGCCAGCAATTTCTGAACTGCATTGGAAGCACTGTGTTCCTGCCAGAAACCAAGAAGCCCGCTTATAATGACGATTGTGAATATGATCGATGCATCGACTATATTATGCAGGAATAACGATAATCCTGTTGCAAAAAGCAAAATGAGAATGATCGGGCTTTTAAACTGTCCGATGAGTTGTGTAAAAACATCCGTCCTTTTGGGAGGGTTCATCTGGTTGGCACCATAGATAGCTAACCTTCTTTTGGCATCATCGGTTGCAAGTCCTTCGGCCACTGTCTGCAAACTTTTAAGCAGATCATTGACGGAAATGCTCCAGAACGAATGAGAGGCTTGAGCCATATAATTCCTGATTAATCGTTTGTTTCGTATAGTCTTAGCTTGTTCTTAAGTGCAGTAATCCGATCCTGCATGGCTATTATCCGTTCTAACAAATGAGAGATGGTTTCAATTCCCTCCAGGTTGATTTCAAAATCATAATGGAAACGGATAAACTTCTCTAATTGCAGGGTCTGTCTAAAGTCAATGTATCTTTTTTTACGCTTAGTAATGATCTCGATCAGTCCCGCCTCATGCAATGAATTAATAAATGAAAGCTCAATATTCTGGAGCGTGCAGAACTCGTCAACAGCAATTAAATAATTGGTTCTCATCTTTAATTGTTATAGATCACAGTTTTCAATCATCATACACAATCTTTTTGCTTATACCCGAATATGAATGTTTGTAACATATATTACTTACATCTTTGATAATTCTGTAAATAAAGCTTTTTGCTTTGGAGTAAGATCCTTCGGAATTTTAATGAAATAGGTTAAATAAAGATCACCGAAAAGTCCTTCATGTTTATAAACAGGGAATCCCTTCCCTTTCAGCTTTACTTTAGTACCATTTTGTGTTTCAGGTTTAACTTTCATCTTGACTTTCCCATCAAGGGTGTCAATGGTGATTTCTCCGCCCAATATAGCCGTATAAATATCAAGATCTATCGTCGTGTACAGATTATCTCGTAATCGTTTAAAGGTAGGATTATCTGCAATTGAGAAGGTAATATAGAGATCGCCATTAGGTCCGCCGTTCGCTCCGGGACCTCCGTATCCCTCAATTTTAATAGTCTGTCCGTTCTCAATGCCTGCAGGGATTGTGATCCTGATCTTCTTTCCATTGACAGTCAGCGTTTCTTTATGCGTCCTGTATGCATCAATAAGCTCGAGATGCAGTTCTGACTGGTAATCTTCCCCTCTGAACCTCATCTGCCTGCTTTTGCCCGCCCTCCCATAATTGCCAAATAACGATTCAAAAAAGTCCGAAAAGTCTCCTTGTGACCCCGTACTTGAAAATCCTGATGAACGGCCACCTGTGTATTGCTGCTGATATTGTTGTGCATTATTGAATTCATCAGCATTCTTCCAATCCTGGCCATATTGGTCATACTTCTTCCTCTTTTCCGGATCACTCAAAACCTCATTTGCTTCATTGATCAGCTGAAAATTCTTTTTAGCATCTTTATCATTTGGATGAAGGTCAGGATGGTATTTTCTTGCTAATTTGCGGTAAGCAGATTTGACATCTTTCAATGTGGCCGTCTTATCTATGCCTAATATCTTATAATAATCTAAATACGCCATAAATCTGTTTCATATAGATCCTACAGGTGACAAAACGAAATATTAATTCTTAGTATTCTTTTCTCGTCAAACAACACTAGAAAGAGGCTGTCAAAAATTATTATCATTTCAAGACAGCCTCTTTTAAATCATACGTCAGGTTTTCAAAACCAGGAGCTGATATTATTTCTTGGCAACTTGGATTGATTCAGCCCAGGCACAAAGTGTTTTTAATTCTTCGGGTGAAACAGCCGCATCAGGATGTTTGGTAAGGAAGCTTTTAGTAGGCATCTTTGATTTTGTCATCTGTTCACACATATCTTTAGCTTTATCAGCTTGCTTCTCAGGAGAATATTTATTCCAGTCAGTCAGATTAACATGCGACTTTGCCATACCATTACCGGGATCGGTATGACATGCTGCACATGATTTCTCGACAATTTTCATGACATTTGCAGGGATCTGGCCTTTAACCTCTTCCTTTTTGGTATTCTGTGCCTTTAACTGCCCAATGATAAGGGAAGTAGTAAAAATGATGCAGATGACTGCAACGGTGATATTGATTGCTTTTTTCATAACATAAAATTGTTTAATGTTGTTTTTTGGCCTTTATAATCCATCAAAGATAATAACAAATGGATATTTTTGATTATGCCTGTTTAAAAAAAGATCATATCATCCTACTTAATTTCTAATGCTCAGTAAATAAAGCAGACCTAGTCAATATTGAAAAGTCTCCTGCTGATTGACGGGATCCCACAAACATTTTAATACTCTTGTCAGAATATGTCTCATGAGATTCGAAAAATAATATCTTTGTGCATCCGTTTTTGTACGGTTTTTCGGGTAAATCTGATCTTATTTTTTAAACATTCTGACCGATCATATGAAAAAAATATCCTTTCTCCTTTTACTCTGTGTAACAGGGTTTTTAACCGTAGCACAGCAAGTCCAGATATCGACTCCCACAGTGAAAAGACCTGTCTACTTTGATGTCTCACCTCCCTTGCGTGACATGGCCTTCTTGAATGAAGTGAAACCGGATATCAGCTGGAAAGATGGTGTTGTCAGGAATAATTTTAACAGCCGGCGTATTGATTCGCAAATTCCCGCCCCTGATTTCAGGGATGTTTCGATTCAGAGTCAGTTTGGCCCGCTGCAAACTGACACTATAAT
>JBEKQA010000037.1:0-35629 GCA_049520195.1 Bacteroidales bacterium | reverse complement strand
ACATCCTGGCAACAGCCGGGCCTTTCTCAATAAGCTGACCTTTATTATTCAGTATCATCACATTAACCGTTTGAACCCTGAACTTATCCCAAGCTGAAATGCGGATAACATTTCCCGTTTGCCCCCCATATGTGGCCAGATCGACTTTCTTGACTTTCGGTTTTGTCAAACAATCAGACATTGCTGCATGATAAACGTCCTTATACTTAGTCTTTTTTTTTTTTCGCTGTAATTCTCACTCAGTTGCGGATCATTTTTAACCGCCTTGCTGTATGTGACCGCCTTCGCAAACTTATTCTGGTTCGCCAGTTGCGCCGGGCTTTTTACCACCTTGGAGCAGTCGGGCCGCTTAGCCATGACCGACTTCCCGCCGTAATTTCTGAGAACAATGTCTCCGACTCTCCCGGAGTACATCTTGGTTATCACATTCTTAAAGGATATTGCCATGATGAATGGATTAATTTACTTGCAAATATAATAAAAATGACATAACAAGGCAAGATTCACAAGTAAATTAAAATTCATCTTTCCTTTAGATGCTGTTGTGCGCTCGGCTTTCTTTCATTAAGTGTGTCGATCTTTATTATTTAGTGGCCTTTTCGTCCTTTGCTGGTTCTACACTTTCAATCGGTTCCCATAGTTCTATTTTGTTTCCATCCGCGTCCATTATATGAACAAATTTTCCATACTCGGAATTTTCGATTTTATCAACAACGGTTACGCCATTTTCTTTTAGTTTATTTATGAGAGCCTCAATGTTTTTTACTCTGTAATTAATCATAAAATCCTTTTTTGAAGGTGCGAAGTAATCACTTCCATTTTTAAAAGGACTCCATGCAAGAGAATTAATTTCCTCAGGCTTGTCTACATTTCTGGATTCAAAAGTCGAACCCCACTCATTGGTTTCAATTCCCAGGTTCTTATGATACCATTCTCTCGTTTCTTTGGGGTTGTCACAATAAAAGAAAATTCCACCAATTCCTGTTACCTTAGGGGTTGTGTCGTTAGCTGACACTGTGTTTGCCGTTTCATTTTTTTGTTCTTTCATATTATTTGTCATTTTATTTGTTGAGTTGCAACTTGTAAGAATTATTCAAATTGACATTGTTATCTTTTACTTGAAGTAAGATACTTCAAAGATAGTATAGAAATCTGGGCATTTTTGTGAGAACGGAAAATTTCACGCCTCACATCCAAACCCTCACCCCCAGAACAACTACAACTATATTCGCGTTACGCGTCACGCGTCACGAAAAAAAAGTGCGAAGCACTTTTTTTTGCACTTCGCACCTTGCCGTTTACATTTGGACTTGTAGCGAGGACGAGAATTGAACTCGTGACCTCCGGGTTATGAATCCGACGCTCTAACCAACTGAGCTACCTCGCCGTTTTTGCGGGTGCAAAGATAGAAAAATCTTTAAACTTTCGGGAATATTCAATAAGTATTAAAAATCCATTCTGAAACGGGGAATCCCAGTTATTTGATCCAGATCATCTTGACATTGACGAACTCCCTGATCCCGGACTCGCCAAGTTCACGTCCATAGCCTGATTTCTTAATTCCCCCGAAGGGCAGGCGAGGATCGGATTTCGTTAGTCCGTTGACAAAGATGGCTCCGGTCTCGATTTTTCTTGCAACGGCTTCACCTCGTTTCAGGTCGCGGGTCCAGACGCTGCCTCCCAGTCCGAATTCAGAATCGTTGGCTACGGCTATTGCTTCCTCTTCATTCTTTACGGTGATGATCGTAAAAACAGGTCCGAAGGTCTCTTCGGAATATACAGGCATGCCCTTTTTAACATCTGAAAGGATCGTCGGCTGAAAATAAAATCCTGGTAAGCTGCCCGACTTACCACCAAGAACAAGACGAGCCCCGGAAGCAACGGAGCTTTGTACCTGTCTCTCAATCTCATCCACAAGGTCTTTTCGCGCCAGTGGGCTTATATCTGTCTGTGTATCTGAAGGATCTCCCATCTTCAGAGATCCGATGGCAGTCTTTAATTCCCGTTCAAATTCTGCTATCCGGCTCTCTACGACGATAAACCTTTTCGCTGCAATACAACTCTGTCCCTGGTTTATCATCCGGGCAGTAACTGCAATCTTTACCGTTTCTGCGATATCTGCATCTTCGAGTAAGATGAACGGATCGGAGCCGCCAAGCTCCAGCACCGTCTTTTTGATATATTTTCCTGCCAAAGAAGCCACCTGGCTACCCGCCAGCTCACTGCCGGTGAGGGTTGCTGCGGCTATCTTCTTATTGATTATTACCTTCTCAACCTCTGCTGAAGAGATCATAAGAGTCCGGAAGAGGTTTTCAGGAAACCCGGCATCATGAAACATCTCTTCAATGGCTAGGGCGCAACCCGGCACATTGGAGGCATGCTTCAGAACGGCAGCATTTCCAGCTATTAAGGAAGGAATCGCAAATCTGAAAACCTGCCAGAAAGGGAAATTCCAGGGCATGACGGCCAGGATAACCCCCAGGGGCTGGAAAGTTACAAGACTCCTAGAAGCGTCAGAAGTAATGACCTGGTCCTGCAGATATTCTGCCGCATGATCGGCATAATAATCGCAGGCATTGGCACATTTTTCAATCTCAGCAAGCGATTCCCTGATAATTTTACCCATCTCGGAAGTGATGAGACGGGCGTACTTTTCCTTTCCTGAGCGAAGGAGAGAGGAGGCGTTCCTGAATAATCCTGCACGGTAGGGCAGAGGGTTTTCTCTCCATCTCAGCCATTCATCATGAACATCATCGATGAGCTTGTTGACTTCAGAGACGGAATGTTCAGGGTATTCCTGAATAACCTCTCTTGTATATGGATTAATGCTTTTCATATTTTATATTTCAGATCTCTTTAGTTGTGACGCGTAACGCGTAACGCGTGACGAAAATCATTCTTATGCCACTAAATATTTGATGTTCTTGAAGTTTTGTGGCATTACTGTTCTTTCTTTTGTGAGCAAAAGAAAGAACGAAAGAAAACTCTTTTTCCCGCTGCACGAAATTTGCTAAAAATCAGCGTCATTCGCTTCTAAATTTCGGTAACTCGTCACTTCGTTCCTCAGACAGCCCGAAATTCTTAACGCTCATTCCTCGATTTTTCATACGCAAATTTTATGAGGCGGGTCAAGATGAACACTTCACTCTCTTTGTCACTCTGTCACTTTGTTAATCTGTCACTCGCGTCACGCGTCACGCGTCACGCTTTACGACTTCTTTCCGTGTCCCGCATCACGCTTTTCGACTTTACCTCCTTTATCTTCTCTTTCAGGTAAAAACCTGTATATGAATCTTTAAAAGCAGCCAATTGCTCGGGAGTTCCGGTAAAGACAACATTTCCGCCTTCTTCGCCACCTTCTTTGCCCAGATCGATGACCCAGTCCGCTGATTTTATGACCTCGAGATTATGTTCGATGACAAGTACCGAATGTCCATTGCTGATAAGGGATTCAAAGGAAACCAGGAGCTTATGAATATCATGAAAGTGAAGACCTGTTGTAGGTTCATCGAAAATGAATAGGGTTGGCTTCTCATTGGTTCCCTTGGCAAGGAAAAACGCAAGCTTGATGCGCTGGGCTTCACCGCCGCTGAGGGTGCTCGAGGACTGACCCAGCCGAAGGTATCCCAATCCCACGTCCTGCAAAGGTTTCAGTCTTGCCAGTATCCTTTTTTCCAGAGCTGAAGGCTTGGTGTTGCTGAAGAAATCCAGTGCCTCATCAATTGTCAGTTCCAGCACATCCACAATCGTCTTATCATGATATTTCACGTCCAGGACCTCATCTTTATACCTTTTTCCTTTACAACTCTCACAAGTCAGGTAGAGATCGGCCATAAACTGCATCTCGATCTTGACTACGCCTTCCCCCTCACATTCCTCACATCGTCCTCCCTGGATATTAAATGAAAAGTAACCTGGCTTATATCCTCTCACATGAGAAAGCTGTTGATCGGCAAAGAGATTACGTATCTCGTCAAAGGCCTTGATGTAAGTTGCAGGATTAGACCTTGACGACCTTCCGATCGGATTCTGATCAACAAGCTCGACGGATCCGATTCGGCTGTAATCGCCTGCAAGCTGATCGAATTTTCCAGTTCTTTCCGAATATCCGTCGAACATTTTCTTCAATGAGGGATAGAGAATCTTTTTCACCAGCGAAGTCTTTCCCGACCCGCTTACACCGGTTATTGCCGTAAATGCATTCAGGGGGATCCTGACGTTTACATTCTTCAGGTTATTCTCTCTTGCCCCTTTCACTTCTATAAATTCCTTCCATTTCCTTCGACGGTCTGGCAGGGGAATTGAGAGACGTCCATCGAGGTACTTCCCTGTCAGACTTTTATCATCCTTCAGCATTTCATTAAAAGACCCCTGGAAGATGATCTCCCCACCATAATGACCGGCAAAGGGACCAATGTCGATGACCTGGTCGGCTGCGCGGATGATCTCTTCATCATGTTCGACGACGATAACCGTATTTCCCAGGTCCCTCAGTCCTAACAACACTTTAATCAGTCGCTGGGTATCGCGGGGATGAAGTCCTATGCTGGGCTCGTCGAGGATGTACATCGACCCGGCAAGATTGCTGCCCAGGGCTGTAGAAAGATTAATACGCTGCGATTCTCCTCCGGAGAGCGTAGATGAGAGACGGTTCAGGGTAAGATAGCCGAGTCCTACATCTGTCAGGACTTCCAACCGCCTGTTTATCTCTTTTATTAACCTCTTAGAGACTGTTTTCTCATATTCAGATAATTCCAGGTTGCAGAAGAAATCTTTCAGGTCACTGATGGGTTCAAGAACGAGCTCGTTGATTGATTTCCCATCGATCTTTACATATCCGGCATCTTTTCTCAATCGTGTTCCTTTACATTCCGGGCATAAGGTCTTACCACGGTAACGTGACATCATTACCCGGTACTGTACCTTATATTTCTGACTTTCAATATATTCGAAGAAATCTTTCAAGCCATGAAAGTACTTATTACCGGTCCAGAGCAATTCATGCTGTGAGGGTGTAAGTTCATAAACAGGTTTATGTATCGGGAAATCAAACTTATAGGCATTCATAATGAGCTCATTCTTCCATTCGCTCATCTTTTCTCCCCGCCAGCAGGCAATGGCTTCCTCGTAAATGGATAAATTCTTGTTCGGGATCACAAGATCTTCGTCAATCCCGATCACTGTGCCAAAACCTTCACAAGTCTTGCATGCCCCAAAAGGGTTATTGAAAGTAAACAGATTGGCGGAGGGTTCCTCAAAGTCGATGCCATTGGCTTCGAACCGGTTTGAGAAATTTTGGCGGGAATGGTTCTCACCGGTATTTTCTACCATGCAGTAGCCATGGCTCTCGTAAAAGGCAGTCTGAATGGAGTCGGCAATCCTTCCTGCAAAATCATTATCGGACTTCTGAACCTGGAACCGGTCAACCAGCAGAAATATCTCTTCTTCTTTACATTTTATCTCAGGATCAAGTTCGTCGATGCGGAATAGTTCATTGTTGATCATGATCCTTGTAAATCCCTGCTGAAGAAGGATCTTACATTTTGCCAGGAGGTCGCCGTTGTGATCGGCAAGAGGGATAGGGGAGAAGACACTTACCCTGGTTTCATCGGGCAGGGAAAGGATATGATCGACGACATCGGTCACTGAATCGCGCTTCACGAGTGTCCCGGAAACGGGTGAATAGGTTCTTCCGATACGGGCAAACAGAAGCTTTAAATATTCATAGACTTCCGTTGAAGTCCCCACTGTGGACCTGGGATTCGAAGTATTTACCTTTTGTTCGATGGCGATGGCTGGCGAAATTCCCTTGATATAATCCACATCGGGCTTGCTCATTCGCCCGAGAAACTGGCGTGCATAGGCCGAAAGGCTCTCAACATAACGCCGCTGGCCATCGGCAAACAGGGTATCAAATGCCAGGGAAGACTTACCTGAGCCAGATAATCCAGTGAAAACGACAAATTTATTACGGGGAATAGCAAGATCTATATTTTTAAGATTATTAACCCTCGCGCCTTTAATAATAATGAAATCCTTTGGATCGAGCTGATCGATATTTTTAATCATTTTAAATAATTCTTCAAAGAAAGTTTGTAAAATTAGCCAGAAAATTTGCTTTTGGATTTTTTTTGTTTACTTTTGCGTTGTATAAATGTCAAAATCGTACGAAATATCGTAATTTCGTATTCTAAAAAAATAGGAGACCTGCTATCGAGAAAAAATCTACCCTTTTTTGACTAAAAAAAGGAGGCACCATGAACGCCCAAGCAGTTACCGACCAGGAACTGATTGGTAGATACTTAGCAGGGAACCAATCCAGCTTAGAGAAACTGATCCGTCGTCATAAGAACCGCATTTTCGCGTACATCCTTATGATCGTTAAAGAAAAAGAGCTTGCAGAAGATCTTTTTCAGGACACTTTTATAAAAGTAATCAATACCATCAGATCCGGGTCATACAAGGAAGAGGGTAAATTTATACAGTGGGCGATGCGTATTGCCCATAATCTCATTATAGATCATTTCCGTAAAGCAAAACGGATACCCACAGTTGAAAACCGTGATGATTTTGATATCTTCGAAAGGGTTCCTATTCCTGTAGAATCGATCGAGGAGAGGATAATTATGGATCAGATCCACAAAGATGTTAAGAAACTGATCGATTATCTCCCGAAGGAGCAACGCGAGGTTTTGATCATGCGTCATTACGGAGATATGAGTTTCAAAGACATTGCCGAAGTGACCAATGTCAGTATCAATACGGCTCTTGGTCGGATGCGATATGCTCTGATAAACTTAAGGAAGCTGGTGGACGAAAAAAACATCATTCTGTCCGTTTAGCCGGTTCCTCTGGTTTATGCTGAATTTCTGACCCTTCAACACGGGGATCCTTTTTTCCTTCTGTGGTTTCGGCTGCTTTCATTTTTCTGAAATATTTTTTTTTGAAGGTAAAATATGCGTGATTTTTTTTCGTTATTCAATAAACAAAAGAAATCAAGATTTGCCTATGAAGAAAACTTTAACCCTCTATCCTTTAATCCCGTATTCTTCCAGTTCAAAATCCGGAGCGAGAATCCGGAAACATTTATTGAGAAAAAAAATGGAAAGAAACGGAATCTCCCCCAGCGAACAGGTGATTAGGAATATCTTGAGTTATTCCGCAGCACTGGCTGTTTTCAAGACAAGGGAGACGGGTTTTGTAAACCTGGTATTGAATTAAAAAAAAGCCCGCTGTAAAGCGGGCTTTTTTTTAAACTCTTTCTTCTCTGATACGTGCTTTCTTTCCACGTAATCCCCTGAGGTAAAATATCCTGGCTCTTCTTACGACGCCTTTCTTATTTACTTCGATCTTCTCAATGAATGGGGATGAGAGGGGAAATATTCTTTCTACGCCAACATTTCCGGATATCTTCCGAACTGTGAATGTTTCATTGGCGCCTTTTCCTGCACGCTGCAGGACAACACCCTGGAAATTCTGGATACGTTCCTTATTACCTTCCTTGATCTTATACTGAACAGTAATGGTATCTCCTGCCTTAAAAACAGGGATTTCTTTTTTGGGAATAAATGATTCTTCAACAAATTTGATGGTCTCTGCGCGATTCATGACTTCAACTATTAATATAAAGTGGGATTCTCATTAAAAAGAGTGCAAATATAGTAAATTTATTAATCCGCAAATAGCTGTCCTGAAAAAGTTTCAGAAGAAATTGATTCCGGAAGGCGATGACAATCAAAATTCTCACGTAAACATGCCCTTTACAAACCGGTATCTTCAAGCAGATCAGGCCTTCTCTGGCGTGTACGCTCAAAAGACTGCTCATATCTCCATTTTGCAATCTCTTTATCATTACCGGAAAGTAATATATCCGGAACCTTCCATCCGCGGAAATCGGAAGGCCTGGTATAAGCAGGAGGTGAGATCAGATCATCCTGAAAGGAATCGGATAATGCGGAAGTCTCATCATTCAGAACACCGGGCAGCAGCCTGATTACTGCATCTGTAAGGACTGCAGCGGCCAGTTCGCCACCTGAGATGACATAATTGCCAATGGAGATCTCTTTGGTAATCAAATGTGTCCGGATTCGTTCATCAATGCCTTTATAGTGTCCGCAGAGGAGAATGATATTGTTTAGGCACGACAGCCTGTTTGCGACTTTCTGTGTGAGCAGTTCCCCATCGGGACTCAGGTAGATAATCTCATCATACTTAGTCTTTTCCTGCAGACTTTCTATGCATCGTGCAACTGGTTCGATCATCATGACCATTCCGGCACCTCCGCCGAACGGATAATCGTCGACAGTTTTATGTTTACTCGTTGAATAATCCCTGATGTCGTGACGGTAAATATTGACTAAACCCTTATCCTGTGCACGTTTTAGTATGGATTGGCTGAACGGGCCCTCAAAAATCTCAGGAAACAGAGTAAGAATATCTATCCGCATAATTTAAATGATTATTGTAAGACCATCATAGGCAAGCCGGATATAATCTGGGAGGCGTCTGTTGACCTCTTCGTGGAGACCTACAAAATGGCTCAGGTGAGTAAGGAAAGCAGCTTCCGGTTTAAGTTCTTCTAAAAGATCCACCGCTTCTGGTATGGAAAAATGGGAGACATGCCGTGAGTTTCTCAGAGCATTGAGGACGATGACTTTCGATCCGGCTATTTTTTCTTTCACCTTATCGGAAATTGAGCTTGCATCAGTTATATAGGTAAAATCTCCGATTCGGTATCCGAGAACCGGTAACTTCTCATGTAACACCTGAATAGGGATAAATTCCACATTATGGATCAGGAACGGATGTTCATCGATGCAATGAACGGTTAGCTGAGGTGCCCCGAAATAACGTGAATCTGAAAAGATATATGGGAACTCGATCCTGATAGCTTCCATGACCTGTTTGGTACCGTAAATATCTATTTTCTTGTTTAAAACATAATTGAATGCACGAACATCATCAAGACCTGCGATATGATCCCTGTGCTCATGGGTAAAGATGACGGCATCAAGATTCTTTACATTTTCACGAAGCATCTGGATCCTGAAATCCGGGCCGCAATCAATTACAAAGGTTCGACCATGAACCTCCACCATCACCGATGTCCTGAGTCTTTTGTCATGTTCGTCCTCAGACATGCACACAGGACAATCGCAGGTAATTACCGGTACGCCAATGGAAGTCCCTGTTCCCAAGAATGTTACCCTGATCATATCATGTTCGTCTCTTTTCACGGTCAGCTTAGTTTTCAATAGCAAGTTCAAAAGATCAGTTCATCTATCTGATTTCTGTCGATTAGTAGCTGTTTCTGAAGTTCTTCCGGGGTGCTGAAAGGTTTCTCTTCCCTTATAAATTTATGGAAATAAACGATTGCACTTGTTCCGGATAATGCTTCCGGCTTCTCAAATAAGTAAAATTCAACCACCGCATCGATTGAGGATTCTCCGCGTTTTTTAATAAAGCACATACCTCGATAGGTCTGATTGTCATCTTTAACGCTTACTGCATAGACCCCATTGGGAGGCAGCAATTTGCTTTCTTCTTCGATCTTCACGCTAAAGCTGGGAAATCCAATGGCCTGAAGCTTTGGATTTACTTCACGAATCAGTCCCATAATGATATAATGGTGATCGAGGTAAGCATTGGCTTTCTGTATATTACCATCGAGCAGTGCCTGCCTGATCTTTGTTGAGCTCACCGTTTCATTCTGGATATCCTGCTCGGGAATTTCTTCCACCTCGAATCCGTACTCCAGTCCCAATTGGCGTAAGGCTTCATAATCTCCTTCCCGATTGTGACCAAAATGGTGATTAAACCCGATTACTATTTTGCGTGCATGGATCTTGTTCAGCAGAATATTCTTTACGAAATCCACAGAAGTTATCTGAGAAAATTCGAATGTGAAATTTACGATGATAAGATTATCAAGCCCTGCTTAGCGTAACAGCTCGATCTTTTCACGCTGGGAATTAATGAAATATAATCCTTTTCCTGCGGTATCCGGGTATAATACTTTTCTGGGGTGAGGGTGAAAGGTTATCAGTACTGTTTCTCCTCCTGTCTCCTCCGCAAGTTTTTTAAGCCGCTGGAGGATTACTTTGTGTCCCTTATGAACTCCGTCAAAAGATCCAGTAGTGACGACCGCATTATGAATGGAGGCAGCCTCATCAAAATTTGTGAAGATTTTCAATTTCCCCCCTATTTATTTCGTTCGTCGTTCTTTTTTGCAAAAAATGCTACCTTTTCAAGTGATGTGATCATGTCATATTCCTCAAGGTAGACGTATGGAGAGACATTCAAAGGTTTAGGAGAATAATTCAGGATGCCTTTGATACCGGAATGAACGAGTGTTTCTGCAACAGCCGGAGCCTGATCAGCAGGAACTGTTATAATTCCTATTGTGATTGATTCCTTTTTCATGATCTCCGGCAATCTGCTGATATTGTAACAGGGAACACCATCATAGATCCGGTCGGTTTTTTCAGGGTTGATGTCGAATGCTGCTACAATGGTCAGCTTTGTACGTTTCCCTTTGAAATAGCTTATAATAGCTTTGCCCAGGTTTCCGAGACCTATCATCACAACTTTCTGTCCTTTTTCGGTATCAATGATATTTCCGATCATGTCGATCAGTTCTTTAATATCATATCCTTTTCTGAGATTGCCGGAATAACCGATCAGCATTAAATCGCGTCTGACCTGCACGGGAGTTATATGCAATATCTGGGCAACCTCATGAGAGAATACATGTGTTTTTTCCTTTGATAAGATCAGCAATAGCGACCTTCTGTATTGACTCAACCGTTCGACGGTCTTATGAGGAAGATGTTTTACTAACATGATATTTCTTTTGGAAGTGAAACAATAAAGGTACTGCCCTTATCGGGAAGACTGTTTACTTCAATGGTCCCCCCGTAACTTTCCGTCAGTTTTTTTACAATTGATAATCCCAGCCCGCTTCCCGTAATATTTTTTGTTTTTTCATTCTTAATCCGGACAAAATCCTGGAATAGTTTGGCCATCTCTGTCTCGGTCATCCCGATCCCTGTATCAGTCACCATCATCCGGATCATTCCGTCGGTCTCTTCAAAATAAACGTCAACCGATCCATTATCCTTATTATATTTTATTGCATTAGAGATCAGGTTGTTGAACATTATATTAATCTCGTTTTTATCTGCTTTGATCAATAGTCTTTCCGGACCATGAAGGTTGATCCTTATCTCTCGTTGAATGGAATAAGGCTGAATGGTCTCAATTGCACTGCGGGCTTCCTGGATAAGATCCATCTCAACAATTACCCTTTGTGATTTCCCACTTTCTACTTTGGTGATATCGAGAAGGTCAAGGATCAGGGTTCTCATCCCGTGTACACGTTCGAGTGAACGATCAAGAATAATATTATAATCATCTATTTTCTCACCAAGCTGATGGTCTCTGGCGATTTTCAGATAACCTTCAATGGCATTTAAAGGGGCCTTCAACTCATGTGATAAAACAGAAAGAAACTGAAATCGTATCTCTTTCCCGGAATCTTTCAGTTTTGCCGTCATCTTTTTCAGGAAAATCTTTTTCGTGATATTCTCGACGGAAGATCGTAATTCCTGAGGAGTAAAGGGTTTCGGAATGAAATCGGAAGCGCCGTCGCTTGTTGCTTTTATTGCCAGTTCAAGAGATGCATAGGAGGTGATCATGACGACATTGATGTTGTACTGCTTTTTCCTGACATATTCCAATACTTCTATACCCTGAATTCCCGGTAATTTATTGTCAAGCAACAGAATATCAGGCTGGTTTTTCTCAATGATCTCGATCCCTGCTTCACCGGTCGCTGCTTCAAAAACGACGAAATCAAAAGCTTCTTCCATAAAAGGATAATCAACGCGGAAATTACGCAGGATACGGCTTACACCGCTCCGGATTCCGGGTTCATCATCTACTACGAGTATCTTAAGTGTTGACATAGTCGGTTTCTGAGTTCAAATGTAAGGGAAAATCGGATTCTATAAGGATTTGTTTATTTTTCTCTCAAGCAGTTTTTCAATTTCATCTTTCAGGACATCGGTTCTGATTCCCTTGTCAAGGAACAGATCCGCTTTGATCCATTTACGATAATTCTCATCCTGAATATCGAAGGTAATTCCTGTTTCGGCAGCTACCCCAGTCGAAATGATGACGGGTATATCAGGGTATTTTTTCTTGATCCTGTAACTTAGAATAAAACCGCTGTCTTCATTTTCCATCATCAGATCGAGGATAGCAAGATCAGGACGGGTTTTTTCCAGAATACGCTCGGCTTCTCTCTGACTATCAGCAGTTATTGTCTTATAACCTAATTGCTCGAGCTTCAGTTTAATCTGGAAGAGATAATCCATGTCATCATCTACGATAAGAATTGTTGTATTTTCTAGTTTCATAAAAAATGATAATTGATACTTAAAATCAGAATAAGATATTCTATTCAAATTATTATTAATTCATATTTCTCGGTATGACAATTCTGAATGTCGTTCCTGTCTGACCTTTTGACTGATCAGTATTTGATTTGATATCTATGCTTCCCTTATGCATTTTGACAATACCATAAATCAACGGTAATCCCAATCCTGTGCCTTTCCCCAATTCTTTTGTTGTAAAAAATGGAGTAAATATCTTGTTCATGTTTTCTTTGGAGATCCCTGTTCCGGTGTCGGAAATAATAAAGATGATTTCATCTTTATTATCTTCCACGCCGATATTCAATTCTCCGCCTTTGGGCATTGCCTCAATCGCATTTTTCTCAAGGTTTGTAAGCACCTGCATCATCTGGTCGATGTCAAGTTTTGCAATCGGGTCTGTAACCCGGGGGTTAAAGTTAGCCTTAATATTTTCAGGCTTTATAATTGAATTTAAGCTGTGTTGTGTAAATTGAATAACATCTGTTTCTGCGAGGTTGACCTGGTTTTTCCTTGCGAAATTCAGTAATCCACTGACGATCTTTTTGCATCGTTCTGCCTGTTCAACAATAAGACGCAGGTCTTCGTGGATGGCTTCCCCTTCAGGGACCTCATCCATAAGTATATTGGAATACATTGTGATTACCCCGAGCGGATTGTTAAGCTCATGAGCTATACCGGCTGATAATTGGCCCATGTGTGCCAGCTTTTCCGACTGTTTCAAGGCAGCTTTTGCTTTTGCAAGCTTTTCATTTGAAATATTCAGGTTCTTTATTGAATCATGCAACTTTTCAATAGAATACGGAAGACACATCTCATTCTCTGCCAATCCCTTGACAATGGCAATAGCATGCTCTACACAGGTATCATAGCCACATGCGCCGCAATTCAGATGATCTTTTGCGGTGAACTTGCCCATGGTCTCCAGTACTTCCTGTATCTCGTCGCCTGAAGGGATCTCAAATCTTCTGTCTTCAGCTTCGAAATATTGCGTAAGCGGGATGTTTGAGAATTCCTTCACATTCTCTCTCCATTTTTCATGGTCCAGCGTGTCAAGCTTCTGCCTGACATATTCACCTACAGTAGTACTCCTGGCATATTTTTTACCTCCCGGAGATGTGCCTGGGCCCATAATACAACCTTCACAACAAAGTAATTCAAGATGTTTGTTGCGTATTAACCCTTCTTCAAATTCCCTTATTGCTTCCTTAAAATTCACCCTGCCGTCTGCAATTACAGTTTTTTCTTCTGGGATATCTTCATGACTGTTTGTGGTTAGAAAAAGTCCCCTGGATATCGGGAAAATTGATCCTTTCCCGCCGACCGGTGGATCGAAATCGCCAGGTTCGACATTTTCGGGTTCGATACCTGATTGTTGCAACATTTCTCTCAACTCCAGGAAAGTGATAACCTCATCTGTTTCAATTGATTCTGCTTTTTTGGCAAAACAAGGACCGATGAAAACGATTTTGAGATCTGAACCATATTTTTTTCGGACGATGCGCGTCATTGCCACCATGGGTGAAACAATCGGAGCCAGGGAATCAATGATATCCGGATGATAATGGCGGATAAAATAGGTCACAGCGGGGCAATCTGATGAGATATCCCCTGTATAATTATCAGACTTGATCCTCTTTTCGTACGCCTGGGCTACGACGTCAGCCCCGAATGATACTTCAGTTACATAGTTAAACCCCAATTTCCGGATCATGCCGACCAGGAGACGGTGATCTTTAAATTCGCTGAACTCAGCCGGGAAACTTGGAGCAACACATGCTGCAACCCTATGACCTGAACTCAGTAACTTATAGACCTCATCAACAGACCGTAGTGAAACTTTAGCTCCCTGGCTGCACACTTTCACACAATTGCCGCAGCCGATGCAACGGTCGTTGATCACCTCGGCTTGCCCATTGATAATCTTAATTGCCTTGACAGGGCACTCCCGAACGCAGGTGTAACATACACGGCAACGATCCTTAATTGTGAAAACAAGTTGTGTTCTGTATGATTGGCTCATCTTGAATATTCTGAAACGTCTTTCAAATGGTCTTTTCTGAAAATTGATTTACAATTATTCCAAAGTCTTTTTAATGAATTCATTAATGGATGGATTCCGATGGGCTGCTTTAATCATCTCTTCGTCATCAGCATCGTATAATGCTTTCATCCTCGATTTTAAAGCTTTCTCATCTGTTCCCAGCCGTTGTCCGCCCCCATTAATGCATCCAAACGGACAAGCCATGACTTCAACCATTTGGAATTCGCTTTTTCCATTTTCAATCTCTTCCAGTAATTGTCGTGCAGCGGCCAGTCCGCTTACAGCTGCAAAACTGTAGGTTGATCTGCCTATCCTTATTTTTACTTCTTTCCGGTTCTTTAATCCTCTGAGTTCATTGATCTTTACAGGAGAAAGTTCCTGTCTGCTCAACTCGAAATATAATGTCCGGATAACAGCTTCTGTCTCACCCCCTGATATGCCCGATAACCTGCCAGCAGATCCCCTGGCACCAAGACCAGGTTCTGAAATTTCCGGCTCTAGGGTGTTAAAATCAATACCGTACATCTGCTTCATGTTTTTTTGAGGTACATGGCATCACTGCAACTGAGAAGATATTTTCTTTACTGATGTTGATTTGTGGTGCAAAATGGTCCTTGATCCATGATCCCATGATCAGCATCGGGCTTTTGCTCAGGACCATGTGACTTTTAAGTTCCTGCTTGTACTCTTCCACAAATTTCACCCATGAGGGGCAACAACTGGTGAAAAGAGGCAGTTTTTCTTTCTCTTTGATCCTTTGTGACAGTTGTCGTGAGATCTCTATGACCATTAGATCAGCACTTGCTGAGGTGTCAAATATCTGGCGAAATCCCATCATTCGTAATGCAGAGCCAAGCAGGTTCTGCAAGTCTTTACCTCCTTTAATCCCAAGGTCTTCTGCAATGGAACCTTGAACCCCCGGAGAGATTTGAATCACCGGATAAAGATCTTTGTTATTCAGGACATCGATAACTGCAGTATAACTGTCTTTCTCTTTAAGTGCGGCAGTGGGACAAACCATGATGCACTGTCCGCATTTAATACAAGCCTGCATGTTCAATCCCTTATTATAACTTGTACCGATTGAACTTTTACTTCCTCTTCCAACAATTTCAATGGCGCTCATGCCTATAATTTCATCACAAACCCTTATGCATCTTCCGCAGAGTATGCATTTTGCAGGATCTCTTTCAATTGAGGTGCAATTGCGGTCGATCCGGATAGAAGGTTTTCTGGAACGGTAGTGCCGTTCTTTAACATTTAGCTCAACAGCCAGATCCTGGAGCTCACAGTTACCGGACCGTTCACAGTATAGGCAGTCATCAGGATGGTTGGCTAAAAGGAGTTCGACTATAGTTTTCCGGGCTTTCAGGACGCGGGGTGAGTGTGTATGAATTTTCATCCATTCCTCCACCTGGTGGGAACATGCAGTAACAAGATCGCTTTTCCCTTCAACCTCAACAACGCACATTCTGCATGCGCCGGTAGGTGTGAAGTTTGCAAGGTGGCATAATGTCGGAACTCTGATCCCCGTTCGGTTTAAAACAGAAAGAATAGTTTCATCTCTCCTGACAGCGACAGACTGACCGTTTATTTCAATGGTAAAAATCATTTGCATGGTTATTTTATAATAATGGCGTTAAACTTGCATACATCAAAGCAAATTCCACATCCATTACATTTAGTCTCAACAATAAAATGAGGTACTTTGGCGACACCAATGATCGCATTTTCAGGGCATTTTTTCTGACAAACATTGCAACCATTGCAAACATCCACGTCAATATAGAATGTTCTCATATCACGACATACTGCTGAAGAACAGCGTCTATCGAAGATATGTTCTTCAAATTCTTCACGGAACCATTTCAGTGAGCTAAGCAATGGGTTGGCCGAATTTTGTCCCAGTCCACACAGAGATGTGTCCCGGAGGACTTCTGCCAGGCTTTCCAGTTGGACGACTCCTTTAAACCTTTCCAGTGTTTCGTGTGTTGATTCTTCTCTTGGTCTCTTAGTTATTCCTTCCAGTATTTCAAGCATTCTTTTCGTACCTTCCCTGCATGGTATACATTTTCCACAGCTTTCTTTCTGGAGGAATTCCATAAAGTACCTGGAAAGATCTACCATGCATACTGTTTCATCCAGGACGGATAGTCCTCCTGACCCGATCACAGCACCCACTTCTGCCATTGACTCAAAACAGATCTCCAAATCCAGGTTCGAAGCTGGCAAACACACTCCGGAGGGTCCGCCAATCTGAACAGCTTTCAGTTTTTTACCATTTTTAACGCCACCACCGATATGATTAATAATGTCAGAAAGTTTCGTACCCATGGGTACCTCGATACAACCGACGTTCTGAACATTCCCTGAGATAGAAAACAGCTTGGTTCCTTTACTGGTTTTTGTCCCTACCTTCTTAAACCATCCTGGTCCATGTTCAAGGATACCCGGAATATTGGCAAGTGTTTCTACGTTATTGACAATTGTCGGCTGGTTGAATAATCCCGTTTCGGCAGGGTAGGGGGGCTTTGCCCATGGAGTTCCTCTTTTACCTTCAAGACTCCTGATAAGTGCCGTTTCTTCACCGCAAACAAAAGCTCCTGCACTTTGGCGAATAGATATATTAAGGTTATAGCCGCTTCCAAAAATATTCTGACCCAGGAACTCATATTCTTTTGCCTGACGGATGGCTTCCTTCAGGATATTCAAAGCCCGGGGATAATCTGACCGGATATAAATATATGCATAGCTTGCACCGATGGCATAGGATGCAATTGCGATACCTTCAAGCAAGCGATGTGGATCTCCTTCAATGATTGCCCGGTCCATGAATGCACCGGGATCACTTTCTTCAGCATTGCAGATCAGATATTTCTGGTCGCCTGCTGTCGTCAATGCAACTTTCCATTTCTTACCGGTGGAATAGCCTCCACCACCGCGGCCTCTTAACTCACTTAGCTCAACGATATCACAGACTTTCTCTGGTGTATAGTTCAGGATCGTTTTGTAAAATGATTTATAACCACCTCTTGCAATTGAATCATCAATTGACAGTGGAGAAACAAACCCTGCATTCTTTAAGATTAATTTCTGTTGCAGTGAGAAGAATGGTAATTGATCGATAAAGGGAACATTTGTCCATGTTTCTGAAGGAACTGACTTATATTGAGCAAGAACATGATCTTCATTCACATTCTTGTTGAATGTTGCTGACAGAACTGCCTCCACTTTATCTTCCGTGACTTTTCTGTATGAGATACGTGCTTTGCCTGGAATGTGGATATCGACGATGGGTTCCTCAGAGCAAAATCCGATGCATCCGCAGTCTATGATCTTGGCTTCAATATTGTTATCTGCCAGGTACTTTCTGACTGCTTCCAGTGTTTGTCCTGCACCAGCCACCATTCCGCAGGATCCGGTACCTATGTATATTACAGGTGTGAATATTTTATCTCTCTTTATCACATTGATCTTTTCAAGATCTTCCTTAAGGAATTCTCCCGACAGGTTTTTTAGGACCTTCTCCAAAAGAAATTTTTTATTTTCTGTATGGATGTCCATGCTAGTATACATTATTACCTTTAATTTTTGATAAGATTTTCTGAAGACGTTCAATGGAAAGATTACCATAAGGTACTCCATTGAGACTTATAATGGGGGAGTTACTACAAGCTCCCAGGCAATTCACGATCTCCAGGCTGTATTTCCCATCTTTAGTGGTCTGGCCGGCTTTTACCTGCAATATCTTTTCGATCTCAGACTGGAAAGTGGAGGAGTTGAACAAATGACAGGCCGTTCCTTTACAGATCTGGATATGATACTGACCTCTTTTTTCAAACCTGAATTGATCATAGAAGGTAGCAACACCGTAAATCTTATTAAGCGGGATATTCATGTGCCGGCTGACTTTGTTCAGCGTGAAATCCGACAGTTGGCCTTCTTCCTGTTGAATTTCTTGTAACAGGGGGATCAGGCTTTCTTTCTTTCCCACGGGATACTTCTGCAAAATACTTTCAATCGTTTCGACCATAGATTAGATTGAGCTGAGTCTGTTATTTTTACAAAAATAGTGAAATTATCTTTGTAATGAATATTTTATTTGTGAATTATTTAGCATTGTTAATAAATAAACAACTGATTATTTTCGTAACTTTGCAATTTTGTAATGGATAGCGAAGGTGAATTTCAGTATTTTTGCTTGAGATGCATTGATTTACCAAACTATTTTGCCCACTAAGATGACCGAACCCCTTTTTCAGATACATCAGGATATTTGTATAAGTTGTTATGCATGCGTGCGTATCTGTCCGGTAAAGGCAATAAAAGTAGATGCCGGTACAGGATATCCTTCTATTATTCCTCAACGTTGTATTGGTTGCGGAAGCTGTTACAGAACTTGTTCTCCATCATCAATTACATATAGAAGTTCGATAGATGAGACAAAGGCATTGCTGGCGTCCGAAGAGAAATTGGCGGCCATCTGTGACCCTACCATTTCCGGCGAATTCAATGATATCAAGGATTATAGGAAGTTTGTTGAGATGATAAGGCAACTGGGATTTACTTATGTCATAGAAGCATCCTTTGGTGTTGATCTTGTTGCAGACCAGTACAAGCAGCAGTTGGAGGCTTTTCATGGAAAGTATTACATAATGGCTACCTGTCCTGCCGTGGTATCCTTTATTGAGAAATTCTACCCCGATCTGATTAACAATCTATCCCCTATTGTCAGCCCAATGGTCGCGACAGCTAAAACCGTAAGAAAAAAATACGGGCAAGATGTCAGGGTGGTTTTTATAGGTCCATGTATTGCTTCGAAAGATGAAGCTCTTCGGTTTGAGGGAGATTCAAAAATAGATTCTGTACTGACCTTTACTGAGTTACGACACCTATTCGAGGAATTTAATATACGTGAAAGTCAGCTGGAATTTTCTGAATTTGATCCTCCTTTTGGCTACAAAGGTTCTCTCTATCCATTGAGTGAAGGAATTATTCAGGCAGCCGGCCTGAGTCAGGATCTGCTTACAGGCAGGATTATCACTACTGAAGGAAGGAATAATATGCTGGATGCAGTGAAAGAATTCGATACCCGTATTGATATGATCCAGCGCCATTTTAATATCTTCTATAATGAAGGTTGTCTGATGGGGCCAGGAACTTCCCCTGGTGGAGAAAAGTTTCTAAGACGGACTTTAGTGACCGATTATGCAAATAAGCGGCTAAAGGATTTTGATCTTAATTCCTGGAATAAGGAGATGAAAGTGTTCAGTGAAATGGACTTTTCCCGGCAGTTTGAGTCTGATGACCAACGGCTAGCCGAGCCTCCGGAAGAAAAAGTCAGGGAAATTCTGCGAATCATTGGCAAGGAAAACCAAATTAAGAACGAGATTGGTTGTGAATCATGTGGCTATACTTCTTGCCGGGAATTTGCAATCGCAATAGCCCAGGGATTAGCAACGACTGATATGTGTCATATATACAGCACTCACAACCGCCAGGAGTACATCAGGTCGTTGCGTCTGGCAAATGAAAAGCTGGCAAAGACCCAGGCTGCCTTGAAAGAATCGGAAGGAAAGGCCAAACATGAGCAGGAATCAGAGAAAGAAACCAGCGAGACAATGTCGGCAACTCTACAGAAATTGGTTTCCGGAGTTGTTATTGTAGATGAAAACCTGAAAATCATTCAATCCAATAAGGCCTTTATCCGGATTCTTGGTGAAGATGCCGCTTTGGTTGATGAGGTCATCCCTGGCCTTATAGGAGCAGATCTGAAATCTTTATTGCCAGTACATTTTTATAAATTGTTCTCTTATGTCATGACTTCAGATGACGAAATTGTGAGCAAGGATATTCAATACGGCGATAACTTTCTGAGTGTCTCTATATTCCCGATAAGGAAAAACAAATATGTGGGAGGAATTCTTCGAGATATGTACACTCCTGAAGTCAGGAAGGAACAGATTATAAGGAGATTGACAGATGCTATCGATGAAAATTTCGAAATGGTTCAGAAAATAGCTTACCTGTTGGGTGAAGGTGCTGCAAAAACGGAGAAGATTCTTAAAGCAGTTATTGAATCGCATCAAACCCCTCCAAAAAAATAATACATAACCCTTGGATGAGAAATTTTACATAGAGATAAATTGTCAGCAAAAGAACCATTCTGACGAAAGGGTTTGCGGGGATGTATTCTTGTCAAAAAAGATCAAAGAAGAAGGAAGGATTATTATTGTTCTTTCAGATGGGCTGGGGCATGGAATAAAAGCGAACCTTCTGGCTATTCTCACCTCTTCATTAGCTGCTAATTTCACTGAAGAAAGACAAAGCATTAACAGGATCACTGATATTATTACCAATACACTTCCAGTTGATGAGGTCAAACAGCTGAATTATTCCACCTTTACCATTGTTGACTTAGATGGGGAAGGGGAGGTGAAGATCCTTGAATTTGAGAATCCGGGAACTTTGATCTTCAGAGGAGGAAGACTTTATGAACCCATTTGGAATGGAATCGTAATCGAATCGGCAAAAAGCCATGGGAAAGAAGTCCTAGTAACCAGTTTTGTACCACAGAAAGAAGACCGGATCGTATTCTGTACTGATGGCGTTGTGCAATCGGGATTGGGAAGTGAATCATATCCGACTGGCTGGGGTCAGGACAACTTTAAAGACTTCGTCTTAGAATCTATCAGAGAAGAACACGATATTTCTGCAGTTAAACTTGCAGGACGCGTTATCAATAAAGCAAACCTCAATGACCAGTTTTTCCCGAAAGATGATATGAGCTGTGCGGTGATTTACTTCCGTGAACCACGAAAACTGATGATTTGTACCGGTCCGCCACAGAATGAGGAAGATGACAAAGAATATGCCGCAATACTTGATGCCTTCAGTGGTAAAAAAATCATTTGTGGTGCCACAACCTCAGACATTATTGCCAGAGAATGGAAAAAAGATATCACGGATTCCAATATTATTACTGATCCCGAGTTACCCCCGGTTTCTCATATGGAGGGCACAGAGCTTATAACGGAAGGAATCCTGACACTAAGTAAAGTCAACGAAATCCTGAAGGGGTACAATCAATCGACAAAAATGGGGAAGGGCCCGGCTGATGAAATCGTAAAAATGATCCTTGATTCTGACGAAATACACTTCCTTTCCGGCACAAAGATCAATGTTGCCCACCAGGATCCAACTTTACCTATGGATCTTGAACTTCGACGCACCGTTGTGCATCGGATAACCCGGGTTCTTGAAGAGAAATTCCTTAAAGAGGTTTCGATGCGGTTTTTCTAAGATCAGGGAAAATTCTCTGAAAGTGGCTTGATTATCCTGACCAGGGTCCTGCCTCTTTCGCTAGTAAATTCAATAGTTCCATGTAAGAGATTGATCCTGTTCCTGATATTCTGGATACCACTGCCATCTGACATATAATTACCTTCAACAAAACTATATCCTTTGCCATTATCAGAATATTCAATTATCAACTCGTTCTCTTTTAATGAAAACTTCAATAGTACTTCCGTTGCATGTGCATGTTTTAATGTGTTATTTATAAGCTCGGCAACAATACGGTAAAGATGCAATTCGGATTCTTTGTCAAAACGATACCCTTCAAGGTTACTTTCAAATCTGAATGAAAGATTGGCCGGCCCTTCGATCTTTTGAATGAATGATTTTACTGAGGTCTCGAGTCCATAGCTTTCAATGAGGTTAGGCATGATATTATTTGCGATGATCCTTATCTTGTCGATCCCATCAGAAAGCAACTGGTCACATTTAGTTATGAGTTTTTCTCTTTCTTCAGTGGATTTTACTTTTTCAAGTAAGCTGAGTTGCAGTTTGATAGCCGATAGGGTAGGGCCGAGGTCATCATGCAGATCACTGGCAAATCGTCTTCTCTCCTTCTCTTCCGTTTCCAGGATTTTACGTATCATCAACTCATCCAATCTTCTTTTATCTGTAATATCGGAGCCGATTTCAAGGACAAATGGAGATCCATTATTGTCATTAAAACTAAAATCCGAGATCTGGTATATCCGATTATTCCTGCATATCGCTTCCCAGTGGTATGGTTCCCCGCTGGAAAGCACTTTGGGGATCTTGCAAGTATCACAGGTTTTATCCCTTCCAAAAAATATCTCGTAGCACTTTTGATCCTTTAGTTCTCCAAAATACTCAATAAAATTTTTATTTGTAAACGTGATATTATAATCTGTGGTGATGAGGGCGACATACGCCGGTACCATATTTAATAAATTCTGGAACTTTTTCTTTTCAGTTTCAAGATCAACCATAGCCAGTTGAAGTAGAGAAGTTCGCTGCTTAACTTTCATTTCCAGGGTTTCTTTAGACCGTCTCAATGCATTATTCAAACGGATGGCTTTGATTCCATATGAAAGATCATGGGCCAACTTCGAGAGTAACAGTTGTTCATCATCGGAAAATGAGTCCAATTCTTTGGAGTAGATTATCATGGCTCCGAAAACAACATCATCCATGAATAAAGGTAATGCGATGGAAGAAGTAAATCCTCTTTTTATTGCTTGTTCTCTCCATGGCTGAAATGCGGGATCTGTTTTTATATTGTTGCAAATACTTGTTTTGCCTGTCCTGATGGAAACTCCAGAAGGTCCTTGTCCCATTTCGTTATCTTCCCATGAGATATCCAGGTTTTCAAGATAGTCTGCTTCAAACCCGGCAAATGCCATTGGCTTTACACTTTTCTTTTCATCATATTGTTTATATCCGATCCATACCATCAGATGACCACAATCTTCGATGATGATATCGCAGACATCCTGAAGAAATTTTTGTTCATCTGACGCATGGATCATCATCAGACTGCTTTTCTGCATAGCTTTCAGGGTTCTGATCAATTGATGCAGGGTACGATCGTACTTTTTTCTTTCAGTGATATCAGTAATAAAGGAATAGAAATATTCAGGCTTACCTTCTGAATCTTTCATCACATTAACCATTAATTCAATTGGAATCCGCGTCCCATCTTTTCGGATATATTCCTTTTCATAGCGAACTGGTTTTCCTGTTTCCACTAATTCATCCAGGTAATGCCGTTCAATATCAAAATACTCAGGAGGGGTAAGGGTATGATTCCAATCCAAATGACTCAATTCTTCCGCCGAATACCCGGTAAGAATCTCAAACCCTTTATTGACCCTCCCAAGCCTGCCATCCATCATTCCTATTCCAAAAGCTTGTGATGTAAGATCCATAAGTATTGCCATCATGGTATTCTCCGGGTCCTTCTCATAGCCACTTAACTCAATCTTCTTGCTTTCAGTCATCTTTTTGTATTGATTAACATGAAATTAGCTGTTGCTTATGTACATCGAAAAAGTTCTTGATGCATTAAACTATAGAATCAGGCTGATCTTGTTCTCAGCATGTATGTAAAAATAAAGATATTTTGGTTTATTTGTCAGATTGGTTTATAAATAAACATATAAAAATCACCCATGCAATCAGAGACTGCACGGGTGACGCCATTAAGTATTAACCAAAAAACACAACCTAGTTGCGGTATTCAGCAACTATATCTTTAACACCATCTGGGGAAACGCGTCCGTATACTTTATCGCCGACGGTTACAACAGGAGCAAGGCCACAAGCCCCGACACAACGGAGACAGCTTAATGAAAATTTCCCATCGGAACTTGTTTCACCTACCTGTATGTTTAAAATTCTTTTGAATTCTTCAAGTACTTTATCAGCGCCCCTTACATAGCATGCAGTTCCCAAGCAGATAGAAATAGGATGTTCCCCTTTTGGCGTCATCGTAAAAAACGAATAAAATGTAACGACACCATAAACATGCGCTACTGATACATTAAGTTCTTTTGCAATGACTTCCTGAACTTCGGCCGGCAGGTACCCGAAGATTCCCTGGGCTTTATGCAGAACGTTTATCAATTCACCTTTATCGTTGTTGAAGAATTTGCAAACATCCAGCAATTCCTGCAGTTTTTTTTCTGGTAACTTTATCTTTGCCATAATAGTTGTATTCGCAAAATAATATCACTGTTAATTTTTCACCTCTCACTCTTCAACAAACACACTGGCACTCTTATCAAAGTATTTTGTATGTAAAAGATGATACGATTTTTCGCCTAATGGTTTCCCTAAAAATTCTTTATAAAGTTCAATAATGAACGGATTTTCGTGGGATTTTCTGATTGCTTTACCAGCATCTTCACGGTAAAGAGCTGCAGAACGTTGTTTCAGGATCTCAGAATCACCTTGATGATACGGTTGTCCTCCTCCACCTATACACCCACCCGGACAAGCCATGATCTCGATTGCATGGAAATGGCTCCGGCCTTCCTTGATGTCTTCCAGGAGTTTCCTGGCATTTCCAAGGCCATGTGCGATACCGATGTTGATTGGCATCCCGTCAAAATCGATGGTAGCATGACGAATATTCTCAAATCCTCTCAACTCTTTAAAGTCGACTTTTTCAAGTTTTTTGCCGGTGTAAAGTTCATAGGCAGTACGGCAGGCCGCTTCTATCACTCCGCCTGTGGTTCCGAATATCACACCTGCCCCGGTAGATTCGCCCAATGGGTTATCGAAATTCTCTTCCGGCAGTGCATTGAAATCGATATTAGCTGATTTAATCAGATGAGCTAATTCTCGGGTTGAGAGTGAATAATTTACATCAGGATCACCGTTTACTTTAAATTCTTCACGCTGGCATTCATATTTCTTAGCCAGGCAGGGCATGATCGATACCACGATCATGTTTTTACGGTCAATTCCGAGTTTCTTTGCAAAATATTCCTTTGCAATGGGACCGAACATCTGTTGAGGTGATTTAGCCGTTGAAGGAATGTCTCTGAGTTCGGGGAAATAGTGTTCGAAGAAATTTACCCATCCCGGACAACATGAGGTCAGGATTGGTAATTTAACGGTCTTGTCACCCTTAATGTAACGGGAAAGACGATCGAGAAGCTCACTTCCTTCTTCCATAATAGTCAAGTCGGCAGCAAAATCAGTGTCGAACACGTAGTCAAATCCTAGTCTTCTAAGTGCTGCGGCCATCTTTCCCGTTACGAGGGTGCCTGGCGCAAGGCCAAATTCTTCACCTAATGCAGCCCGGACGGCAGGGGCTGTTTGAACAACAACAGTTTTAGTAGGGTCAGCAAGAGCATTGATGACATTGCGCGAGTGGTCAACTTCGGTCAGGGCACCAGTGGGGCATACAGATACACATTGTCCACAGTAAGTACAGGTAGATTTCTCGAGATTCATTTCGAATGCCGGTGCCACTACTGCCATAAAGCCTCTGTTGACGGCAGATAATGCGCCTACCGTCTGAACTTCATTACACATCATTTCACACCTGCGACACATGATACATTTATCAACATCGCGGATGATCGCAGGGGATGTGTCCTTGCGATAAGTGGATTGTTCCCCGGTATAAGGGAGTTCTCGTACGCCAAGTTGCTGTGCCATGCTCTGGAGTTCACATTTTCCGTTCTTGGCACAGGTCAGACATTCGGCCGGATGATCTGAAAGAATCAGTTCCAGCACAGTTCTTCTTGCATTCAGAACCCTTATATTGTGGGTATTCACCACCATTCCATTTTCCACTTTTGTCGTACAGGCAGGGGCCAGATTCCTTCTTCCTTTCACCTCTACCACGCAGATACGGCATCCTCCAGGTCTGTTTTCAATATTCAGGTCCTTGAGTTCAAAGAAACATAAAGTGGGTATGTCAATACCGACAGTTTTCGCTGCCTTTAGTATTGTTGTATCTTTTTCAACTTCAACCGGTTTCCCGTCAATTGTCAGTTTAATCATTTCCATTTTAACCGTCCTTTTTAATTGATGAAAATTGCACCGAATTTGCATTTCTCCATACATGCACCACATTTGATGCACTTTTCGGGATCGATATAATGTGCCAGTTTACGTTCACCCGTTATTGCATTAACAGGACAATTGCGTGCACAGAGAGTACACCCGATACATTTCTCAGGATCAATGATATACATCATTAATGATTTACAAACGCCTGAGCGACATTTTTTTGCAGTGACGTGTTCTATGTATTCATCATAGAAATTTTCAATTGTTGAAAGCACCGGATTAGGAGAAGTCTGTCCCAGTCCACATAAGGAAGTATCTTTGATAACCGTACTAAGGTTCCTCAATTTGTCAATATCTTCAAGAGTTCCATTCCCATCAGTGATCTTCTTAAGCAATTCGGAAAGTCTTTTATTCCCGATACGGCAGGGAGAGCATTTTCCGCAAGATTCTTCAACAGTAAAGTCCAAATAGAATTTTGCAATGGAAACCATGCAATTGGAATCATCCATCACGATCATACCTCCGGAACCCATCATAGAACCTGCTGCAATAAGGTTATCATAATCGATGGGAATATCGAGATGTTTTTCCATCAAACAGCCACCTGAAGGTCCGCCAGTCTGGACAGCTTTGAAATTAGCCCCATTCTGCAATCCACCACCAATTTCATAGATGACTTCCCTCAAAGTAGTTCCCATTGGAACCTCAATCAGTCCCACCTTATTGATTTTACCAGCCAGTGCAAAAACCTTGGTTCCTTTTGATTTTTCAGTCCCGATCCCTGCAAACCACTCCCAACCTTTATTAATGATAACCGGAACATTGGCGTAGGTCTCAACATTATTTACGTTGGTCGGTTTTTGGAGATAACCTGATTCTGAGGGGAAGGGGGGCTTAACAGTAGGTTCTCCCCTAAGTCCTTCCATCGAATGGATCAATGCTGTCTCTTCACCACACACAAAGGCACCGGCGCCATATCTTATATCAATATCAAAATTAAAATCGGTCCCGAATATATTATCTCCCAGGAATCCCCACTCTCTGGCCTGTTTCATGGCGATTTTCAATCGTTCCACAGCCAGGGGATACTCGGCACGAATGTAAACCAATCCTTTGCTGGCACCTGTACAATAACCATTAATAGCCATTGCTTCTAATACGGAGTGTGGATCACCTTCCAGAACGGAACGGTCCATAAATGCACCAGGGTCACCTTCGTCTGCATTGCATACCACATATTTCTGGTCAGCTTTTACTTTTCTGGTGATTTCCCACTTCAGTCCTGTAGAAAATCCTCCGCCGCCACGGCCGCGCAACCCCGATTTTTTAATGATCTCAATAGTAGCTTCCGGACTCAATTCTGTCAGCACCTTACCCAATGCCTGGTATCCGTCGCGTGCGATATAATCCTCAATTCTTTCAGGGTCAATTACCCCGCAGTTTCTGAGTGCAATTCTAAGTTGTTTCTTTGCCATCTCTTCTTCCTCCGCTATTTGGTATAGATGGTATCATAATCGGCAGGAATAACTCCTTCGGGCAATTCCCCTTTCCGGATATATCTTTCTATGATCTCGTCAGCCTTCTTGGTAGTTACAAAACCGAATACAACAGGATCTTTTCCCGGTACTGTTACCTCAACTGTCGGCTCTGCATAGCAATAACACATGCAGCCAGTCTGCGTGACAAGAGCCGGAATATTTCTCTTCTCCAGCTCTTCTTTCATATAATCCATTACAGGTCTGGCTCCTGAAGCAATTCCGCAGGTGGCCATTGCAACCTTAACCTGGATTATGCTGTCCGGATTTGATTTCTCCGAACGTGCTGATGATCTCGCTTTTAAGTCATCACGAAGCTTCGTAAGATCTGTTAATAATGTAATTCTGGTCATGATGCTTCTGTTCTCTATTGGTTCTTGAATTCTTCTTACTGTATTTTAAATTGTAGCTAGAATTTCTGTGCAAAAGTATATTAGTAAAACTACATATCCAAGAAAATGTTGTTAAAATTTTCACATTGTTAATAAAATAACACAACTGTTCATAACGGAAGATATAAGACTACTAATAATCAATTAAATAATATCATTTAGATATGCGGAAAAAAAAGAAAGCTGCTTCATTTGAAGCAGCTTTCTTTTTGAATTCAAGAGAAATTATCTTCCTTTTGATGCCTGTTCTTTTCTTTCCTTTCTTCTTTTTCTCATCATGATCACATCATAGGCGATAGGAGTAGCATTAAACACAGATGAATAGGTTCCGGAAACGACCCCGATAAGTAAGGCAAACATGAAGCCTCTCAATACTTCACCACCAAAGATGAAGATTACGATCAAAGTAACCAGGGTGATACCGGATGTATTGATGGTACGACCCAGGGTACTGTTGATAGCTGCGTTGATATTGTTGGCAAGTTCTCTTTTTGGATAAAGATGGGTATACTCACGGATCCTGTCAAAGATGATAACCGTATCCATGATTGAATAACCGATAATTGTCAAAAGAGCTGCAATAAAGGACTGGTCAACCTCCATTCCGAATGGCATAATGCCATATAACAAGGTAAATGCAGTTATAATTACCAATGTATCATGGAACAGAGAGACCACACCTCCAAGACCATATTGCCAGTTCTTGAAACGGATGGCTATATATATGAAGATAATGATAAGAGCAAAGAATACAGCAAATACGGCCTGCCAGATAAGGGAATAGGAAATGGTCGGGTCTACGCGCTGTTGACTTAGTTGCCCGATAATCTTTTTTGGGTCATTCGATTTGAATGCATCGTATGTTATGGGTTTCAGGTAGGATCCTTTAACACCTTCAAATATCCTGGTATTAACTATTGAATCTGATTTTGTACTTCTGTCATTGATCAGATATTTGGTTGTGATCTTAACCTGGTTCCTAGGACCGAATGTCTTTACTTCCGGTGCTTCGCCAAGCAATTTGCTTAACGATTCCCTTAAGGTATTAGTAGAAACATTCTGGTCGAAACGAACTATATAGCTTCTTCCTCCGGTAAAATCCAATCCCGGATCCAAACCACGGATGAAAATACTGATGATTCCGGGAACGATGATACACAATGAAAGGATATACATCTTCTTCCTTAATCCGATGAAATCAATGTGAGTATGTTGGAATGCATTGATTGTGTATTTGTTTCCTACGGTTATATCCATGTTCCTGTCAAGCATGAACTCAAAGCAGAGACGGGCGATGAAGATGGATGAGAACAATGACAGGAGCAAACCAATAACAAGTGTGGTTGCAAATCCTTGTACTGGACCCGACCCAAAGATATAAAGTACGATACCGGTAAGGATGGTAGTCACGTGACCGTCGATGATTGCAGACAAAGCATGGTGGAATCCATCCTTGACAACAAGCCTGAGCCCCTTGCCTGCACGGATTTCTTCCCGCATTCGCTCATAGATAATAACGTTCGAGTCGACCGCCATAGCAAGTGTCAATACAACTCCTGCGATACCGGGGAGGGTAAGTACTGCACCGATAGATGCAAGTACCCCAAACAGGAAGAATACGTTTGCAAAGAGGGCGATATCAGCAACATGTCCCGCACCATTATAATAAAGCGACATATACAAAAGAACGCCAATAAATGCTATGATGAAGGATATAAGACCTGCATTAATTGATTCCCTTCCAAGTGACGGGCCTACTTCTTCTTCTGCCACGATCCTTGCCGGAGCCGGTAACTTACCTGCTTTCAGGATATTGGCAAGGTCTTGGGCTTCTTCAACGGTCATGCTGCCACCGCTGATTGAAGATGATCCATTCGGAATTTCGCCTTTGACAACAGGATAAGAATAAATATAGCCGTCAAGTACTATGGCGATCTGCTTTCCGATGTTATCACCTGTGAGTCTTTTCCATATCCTGGCACCTTCTCCATTCATTGACATCGAAACTTCAACCTGTCCGTTCTGATCATAGTCCTGGCGGGCATTGTTAATAACATCTCCTCCCAGTGCAGGTGTACCATCGCGGGATGTTACTTTTAGAGCAATCAGCTCCAGTACATCTTTCGATTCTACTCTCGGCTTTACGGTCCAGGCAAATTTTACATTTCTCGGGAATACAGTTTTCACTAGCCGTAACATGAAATTAACCCTCGCAGTATCTTTGATGAGGGCACGCCCGACCATTGCAGTCTGTCCTTGTTCGTACTTACCATCTTTATTCTGGTAGATCGGTGGATTAAGGTACGTAAACAATGGGTTTCTCTTTGCCGATTGTTCTATAGTCCTTGCTCGTTTAGCTTCGAGGTTTTTCGAGCTTGTGTCTTTGCCAAGTTGTTTCAACAAAGCATTTTCTTTTTTCGATGTATCTTTCTTAACGGCTTCAGTTTTTGGGGCTGTTTCTTTCTTTGTAACTTCTTTCTTGCCAGTTTCTTTTTTCTCGGCCAGTTGCGGGAGTTTTCCAGTTACTTTATTAATGATCGAAGTATCTTGTTTCAGGCTGTCAGATTTAAGAGTATCAGCGCCGGTCTCCAGAATAGAGACAAGTTTTTTATCAGCTTCATTGAAGGCAGCAGAAAGATCGGGGAACTGATATGTTTCCCAGAATTCTAGTTGGGCTGTACCTTGTAAAAGTTTCCGCACACGCTCGGGCTCCTTGATCCCAGGAAGTTCGATAAGGATACGGCCTGCTGTTTGCAGCTTCTGAATATTGGGTTGCGTTACCCCAAACCGGTCGATACGGGTACGCAGGATGTTGAAGGTCCGGTCAATGGCTGCATTTGTCTCATCACGAATGATTTTAATGACTTCCTCGTTTGTAGAATTGTAATTGATCCTGTCCTTTAATTCGACGGTATTAAAAATCGATGCCAGTTTAGCATTTGGATCGGTTTCTTTAAAGGCTTGGGCAAACAGGTCGACGAAATCTGCCGTACTACTTTTCTCTTTTTCTATTGCGTTATTCAGGGCTTTAACAAAGATGGGATTCTGGCTGTTGCCTGACAACGCGCGTATGATGTCAGGTACGGAGACATCCATGGTTACATTCATACCCCCTTTTAAGTCGAGCCCAAGGTTGATTTCCCTTTCACGAACATCTTTCAGGGTATATTGCTTGAGCAGAATATTAAATACTGTAATATTTGCCATGGAATCATTGAAATATTCAAGCCTCGATTTTACGATGGAATCATAAATAAATTCCTGGCGCAAAGAATTTCCTTTTGACAGTTTTATTGCCATCTGCCTTGCTACCGGAGCTGTTGAATAACTATCGGCTTTGCTTTGGTAATGGTAACTGATAAAGGAAAAAGAGAGCTGGAACAAACAAACCAATGCGAAAATGATTGCGAAAAACTGAACAACACCTTTATTCTGCATGAGACTCTGATTTTAAATATATTAGATCTGTTTCGGTAAACCTTCTTTTTTAGAGCCTGCAAAAATAGAATTTTATTGCGAAGAAAACAACCCCATAAGTAAGATTAACAAAAATGAGAGAGAAATCGTAACACGAGAAACGTAAGGCGTAATTGAATTATGATTCAACCACCCATTGCCTATTTCCTAATGCCAATTGTCTTTTCTCTTATTCTTCTTTCCTAATTCAAGATTCATTACCTGGGTAACTCTGTCACTATTTAGTTTTCGTCATTGTGTACACAATATGTCCCTTGGTATTGATAAAATAAAGGGTCAGTTCTTTTCCATTGATCGAGATCAGTGTGAACCCTGATTCAGAAAGACTGAATATCGAATTTTCATCTTTCCCGGTCTTTCTGACTTCTCCTCCCGAACCAGTAACAATATAATCGACTTTGGTGCCTGCAGGTCTAAGATGCTGCATATCATGATCGTGCCCGCAGAAGTAAAAATCAACATTGTACTTATCAAACAGTGGCTTGAACTTTTTAATTAACTCGGGAGTATTTCCATGTTTAGGGCTTGCCGAAAATACAGGATGATGTCCGATCACAAAGATCCATTGTTCTTTGGCATTAGCCAATACGTTGCGCAGCCAGACCATTTCCTTAGCAGTATCCTCGGTTACAACCGTTTTTGCATACTCCTCCTCTTTATAATATTGATTAACCAGCGGGGGGGTATCGGTAAATATGAAACGTGCTGAAACACTATCATTTACCTTTTTAACTATGGTATAGTACCTTGCAGTCATTCTCCATCTTCTGCTGATCTCCGAATAGTTGACTTCTGCATCCGGATTCCCTTTATAATCATGATTACCCAGTACAGGATACCAGTCGATAAGTAACCCTGGAGTCTTATAAATGTTTTCATAGCTGGTCATCCATAATGGATCATTAACGCTCTGAACCCCATTTACCTGGAAATTATCTCCGACTGAAATAATGAATTCAGGATCTGCCTGAATTGCAGTTTTTGCCATCTGGTTGGCTACATCTGTTTGATTTCCATATCCGTTCCATCCCCAGTCTCCGATGAGGAAGAAGTTGTACGCGTGTTTCTTGAGATTTAAAGCTGTATCTGCTTTTTGATCAGATACTTTTTGAGCTGCCTGATGGCTGTTTTGAGAAAATCCCGTCTGAAAAGAAGAGATAAGGAGAATAAAGACCAGAATCTGAAATCCGAATTTCTTGAATATAAACTGATTGATTTTCATAAAATTATTGTTTCTCATTTTATTTTGTTTTAAAAACAACCCAATCACGGGTATTCAGGGATTGGGTTGAGAATGAATGATGATGATGTATTTAATTATCGTTGATTCCCGGTACCATCAGATTGATAACATCCGATATCTTTCCCGGGAAGCATCGTTGTTCCAACGCCTGCAGTAAAAGGAGCAGAAGTATATCCTTTGCCTAAGGCTGCTGATCCTGAGAGTAAATGAGCATTATTATTATCGGTCATGGCATTAATATCCTGATCCATAGATGTAAGCATAGGATTGAGGTTGTTCAATCCGGTTGAAAGCAGGTCACCTGTCTGTGCTTTTCCCCAATCACCTGCAGGATAGTAACTATTACGGGTTGAATCTACTATTGAATAGAACAGATTATAGCCATAATTACCTTTTATATTGATTGTATCAGCTTCGGCAGTAATTCTGATTCCACGGACACAATTGATAATAAGGTTGTTATAGATAGTAGCCTGGGCAAATTGATCGATAAGCATACCTGCAGTTGGCTCGCCCTGTTTTCTCCATCCACCATCTATACAAGTGTTATTATAGATGTTAATTTTGGTCTGCGGATAAAGTACAGTGCCGTTGGTGACAAGCTTGATTGAATTATTGGCAGCACTCCAAATATAATTATAAGCAACATCGCCTGTCACACCTCTTTTAATGTTGATATTGTCACCATCATCACTACCCTCATGGCGGATTACATTTCCTTTTATACTCACAACAATAGGGCCTGTTAGACGGATGCAATCATCAATCCCGCTGAGGAATGAGCAATTTTCTACAATAACGGTTGTTGAACTTGAATATGAAGCATCCTTGACTCCTACAACAGAGAATGCATATTGAGCACCGCCTGAAACATCAGGACCCCCGGTATAGCTGAGATTTGCCCAGACCATTTTAACCACCTTTGCTGCTGAATCACACTGAATTCCTCCCCAGTAGCCTTTTGGCCATACTGGATTTGAAGCTGCCGGTTTAAAGGTTATCTGTGAGGATTTCGTTCCGACACACAGGAATGTTCCGGAAATGTGTATTGCATAAGATACAGGAGGTGCTGCATCAGGATTTCCGAAAACAATCACAGTTACTCCCGGCTGAACTGCCAGTGTGTCTGTGCTTTTTACCCAGATATCTCCATTTACATAATAGGTCTTATTCGAGAGCAGGGTCCCTTTAATAAAACCGCTGAGCGTGTCTTTCTTTATTGGGTTTGATACTGGTAATGAAGTCGTTACATCGTTAGACTTTTTACAAGAAAATAGTGAAATGCTCATTATGAGCACCAGCATCATGGATGCCAGTCCACTTGATTTAGTGAACAATCTGATTGTTGCGTACTTTGTTTTCATGATTCATTTTTAAATGGTTACTAATTAATTATTTACCCTCTTAATTTAAATTTCAGTCCAAATAGGTAATTTTGTCCATAAGAGTATTTTTCAACGAAATAGCCGGCTTGTGTTGTCATCTCATTCGGGGAGTTCAACAGGTTGGTGAGCTTAATAAAAAACACAAGGTATTTCCCAATGGTCTTATCAACAGATAGCGACAGATCCAGGTAATTTTTCTGATAGATATCCTGCTTGTAATAGAAGGAGATATCTGATATTCTGTTTCCCTGATAAAGAAATGAAAGCTGGCAGTTAAGCCCGGCTTTTACATTGCGATAAAGCAGAGAAATGTTTGCCACATGTTTCGATTGCCCCTGCATAGGGCGTTTCTCGTTGATGTAAGAAGTTGTATCGCTTCCTGAAGTTGATGATTTGACATAATAGAGTTTTGGCGTAGAGATGCTTGAGTTGATAAAGGTATAATTCCCGGAAAACCCGAAACTCCTGAAGTATTTAATCACAACTAATTCAAAGCCATAATTATAGGCGTTGCCAAAATTCATGTACGTAATATCGGGTTGTCCACCGCTGTCAAGAAGGGTCTGTTCTATCGGGTCGATTATTTTCTTGTAAAAGACTCCGCCCATGATCACCTCCTCTGCATTGATATAATACTCATACCTGAAATCATAATTCCATGCTTTTGAATGCCGAAGCTTTGGGTTTCCGGTCACATCTGACTGATCGCCTATTTGTGTATAAGCCACTAACTCATAGTAGTTTGGCCTGGCAATGGCCTTATAAACCGAAGCCCGGAGCTTATGCTTATCTGAGAAGTTATAGGAGAGATGCAAGCTTGGTAACCAATCTGTATAATAGAAAAAATGCTCCTGGAAGCCCGGATAATCGACTGTCAGATTTTTATTGGATTGCGATGTCAATTCAACCCTAACACCACCGAAGATCTGCAAATTACCTACCTGGGTCTTTGCCTGTAAATAGCCCGCAGTTATATTTTCATTCGCAGTATAATTGCTGGTATTGTAGTCGGGATTTCCAACAGGCTGATAAGGATAAACCTGGGCTGTCCGGATTCCTGTAAACGGCGGATCCTGGTGCAGAGAATCCAGGATGGGTTTGAGTGTATAATCATTCTGGTAATTTTTTCTGTCTTTATGCCTGTAAAGACCTCCAACCTTTATGCTGAACAAGTGGTTGTGGATTTTGGGAAGGTATTCAAGATTTGCACAAGCAGTCATATCCTGATCTGTATTTTTCTGCCAGGTATGAGTGATCGTTTTAAGGTATTCAGCA
>JBEKQA010000036.1:0-21329 GCA_049520195.1 Bacteroidales bacterium | reverse complement strand
GATGAATAATAAAACACAATATGGCATTGTGGGTTGTGCAGGGGTTGAGGATTATATGAAAGGAATCATCAAAAAACACGAATTGACCCGTAAAGACAAGGAACAAGATCGCATGAAACATGTCAGAATAACGAATGCGAATATGGAGCCTGTCTTTTTCACTTACCCTGCAGTACCGGAAATTGATGAAATAGTAGCTAAAATCGTCAAAGAAAATGCCCCTGAGTATGACTTTATTGCTACCGACGGCGTAGGACATCACTTCTGGGTTATCAAAGAAAAGGCTGTTATTGCGAAAATACTTCAGCTTTTTGAAAAGATTCCATTTACTTATGTTGCTGACGGTCATCACCGTACTGCTGCAGCTGCCCTCGTTGGAAATGAGAAGAAGCACAATAATCCTCACCATACAGGAACTGAGGAGTACAATTATTTTCTTGCTGTTCATTTCCCGGATAATCAACTAAGTATTATTGATTACAACAGGGTAGTTAAAGACCTTAACGGATTGACTTCAAAGCAATTCCTGGAAAAGCTTGCCTATAATTTTGTGATTAAAGAAAAAGGAAAAGAAATTTACAAACCGGACCGTCTTCATAATTTTAGCCTATACCTTGATGGGACCTGGTACTCACTTACAGCAAAACCCGGTACATTTGTCGATACTGATCCTATTGGAGTTCTTGACGTTACAATACTTTCCCGTCTGGTACTTGATTATATACTCGATATAAAGGATTTAAGAACTTCTACCCGGATTGATTTTGTGGGAGGGATTCGTGGTCTTGGTGAACTTTCAAAACGCGTCGATAGTGGAGAAATGAGAGCGGCTTTTGCTCTTTACCCTGTATCGATGAAACAACTAATTGACATTGCGGATTCGGGGAATATAATGCCTCCGAAAACTACGTGGTTTGAGCCCAAACTAAGAAGTGGACTCGTTGTGCATCTATTGGAATAGACTGTCAATCACCCATATACTCGCCGAATACGCCTTGCAGAAATGCCTTTCCTTCAGTCAGGATTGAATCTTTGATTTCTGGTTTAATCTGCATGAAATGATAGAAATTCGTCGTGGCATCAAATGAGAAGTAGGCATCCGGGCGAATCCAGCCATCGCCATCTTCGGTAGAGAAATAGGCGAATTCTGGTATATAGGGATTAAAGAGGTTCTTACTCCAGTGAAACATTTTATGATCAAGTCCAAGTTGTGAGAGAAGTGTAGCAGCAATATCCTGTTGATTACCAAGTTTGTGCCACCGTTTTCCCCTGAATTCATCTTTAAGCACATTCCCATAGAACAACAAAGGTATCTTATGATACTCCTTTGATTGTGGATCCCAGTTCCTATAAGAGTTATGACTATGGTCTGCTACAATAATAAATAAGGTATTATTGAACCAGGGCTCCTTTTCAACTTTTCTGAAATAATCTCCCAGACAATGGTCAGTGTAGTAGGCTGCATTGATATAATTGTTCTCATTGGCTCCCCAGGTTAAGGGTCTCTTATAAGGCTGATCCCATGGAGAATGTGTACTAACCGTAAACAATGCAGAGAAGAAAGGCTGTTTTTGATTTTCCAGGTCGTTCATTTGATAATCTAGAGTATATTGGTCATGGATACCAAGTTTACCCCGGGGAATATTCGCGGGAAAATCAGCTCCCTCCATAATTTTATCAAAGTTATTAAAAATGATATAACTCCTTATATTCCCGTATATTAACTGCCCTCCAAAATAAAATGAAGTGGTATAGCCATCTTTTTCCAGTTCCTTTGGAAGGCTTGGAAGTTTGACAAATTTATCAGGTTGAACAGTAATTGAGGATATCGGATGAGCTGGAAATCCTCCGAAAATTGAGGCCATCCCCTGTTCTGAGCGTGACCCTGACGCATAAATCTGATCGAAGAGAAGCCCCTTCTTTTCAAGGTTCTTAAATTCGGTAGTTATTCCAGGTTCTCCACCAAGATCTTGGATAAGATCAGCAGACCAGCTTTCCAAAATAAGAAGTACAATATTTGGATGTGGATTTGTCAGAACTGAGATGGTTGTGTCTTTCTTTGTCTTGTAAATCTCTTTAATTTCCATTGCTGCTTTCTTGGAATCCATAAAAACATATGGATTCTTATTAAAATTTGGCAGATTCTCAAAGATACTGATATAAAGATTGAATAAGTTATTGACAGAAGCGAGGTTAACTATATTGTGCTTCGAGTAATAGGATTCGCTTTGATTGATTGGGATCTGTTGTACTCCTCCCCTCATTCCTATGAACATTAAAGGTGGAGTGAAAAGAAGAAAAATCAAGCTGAAAATCAAATTCCTTTTTTCACGGATAATGTTAACAGCAAAGAATTTGATATAGGCGAAAAATCCTGTGAGGAACATAAAGAGCAGAAGAAAAACAAGAAGAAAAAATATCCCTGTGTCTGATGAATTGTAAATTTCTGATGGGTTACTGAGGTATTTAATCACCTTGTAAGTCAGCTTCGTTTTCCACTCACTGTAAATTCCAATTTCCCCGGCAGTGGTCAGAGCGTATGCGAAACAAAGGATTGCAGTATAAATTTTGTTAAGAAAATTAACCCATTTAGCGCTGTATATTGATTGTACAACCAGTATTAAAAACGGAATCACCATAATATAACATGCTGTTGCAAAATCAAGCCTCAAGGCACGGAGTGGCATTTGAATAATATCTGCCAGAGGAATTTTTTCAATTAGTATCAACCGGGTATGATAGATGAGAAAAACAATCCTGGTAAAATTGAAAAATACAATCCAGAAAAGAAACTGACGAAAGAGAGAGAGAAGAATTTTCTTTATCATAATTTGAGAATCAGACATTAAAGATATTTTAAAAACTTTGAATCATGCATTTTATTTTACTCAAAGAAAAAATCAAATCGTACCTTTGTTTATTATCTTGACTTTTTCTTCGCAGAATGACAATAAAAGAAAACCTGGATTCTTTATATGCTTTAATACCTCCTGATGTAAAATTGGTAGCCGTTTCCAAAATGCAATCACCAGAGAGAATTTTGGAGGCTTATTCGGCCGGCCAAAGAAGATTTGGAGAGAATAAAGTACAAGAACTTATAAATAAAAAGCCATTATTACCAAATGATATCGAATGGCATTTTATCGGGCATTTGCAGACAAATAAAGTCAAATTTATTGCTCCGTTTATTCATGTAATTCAATGTATAGACAGTTTAAAGTTGCTGAAGGAAGTCGATCAGCAGGTAAAGCAAAGCGGCAGGATTATCGATTGTATGTTACAATTATATATTGCAACTGAAGAGACAAAATTTGGATTAGATTATAACGAAGTCGAGGACTTGCTTACATCTGAGGAATTTAAAAAACTTAAACATGTCAAAATTACCGGACTCATGGGCATGGCAACATTCACAAACAACACAGAAGTCGTAGAAATGGAATTCCGGAAGCTTAGAGAATATTTCGACTCACTCTCCAGGAAATATTTCTCAGCAGACCCTGCATTCAGAGAAATATCGATGGGAATGTCAAGTGATTTTCGCCTGGCAATCAAGCAGGGAAGTACAATGGTCCGTATCGGAAGTGCAATATTTAAAGACTGAATATAAAAGTAAAATGAAGAAGACAATTTTCGCAGCCGTATTATATATAGCTATATGTCTGGGTACAAATTTGGGAACTGCCCAGAGTATGATACCTAAAAAATGCTATCTTCATCTGATAGGAGCTATTAATAAGGATTTTCCAATTGAGATGAACCTGATTAAAATCAACGACACACTTTACGGTAATTATTCTTTTCTATACCCGGGAAAAAGTATCTCACGAAATGATGAGGCCGGCAATAGTATTGCTATATATGGTAAAATGAATTCCATTGATGCATTCACTATAAAGGAAAATATTCCGAACCAGGGTGGACTATTCAGCGGTAAATTTATAAGCAGACAAGAATTGTCAGGAACCTATGAAAATTCGAAAGGGAATAAAGTTTCCTTTGACGTTACCGAGAAATACCCTGATGGCAGTGTTTCAATGGATGTGCATTATCAGAAAGCTTTTACACCTCTTGTAAAAAAACCAGGGTCACCTGTTGCAAACATTCAGCTTCTGTTACTTGTACCTAGTGAATCCGCTAATCCGTTGATCTCAGATACGCTTATTCACCTTATGTTGGTAAAATTCAGTGATAAACCCGTAAGAATGTCACTACCGGATAAAGTATTGGAAGGAATGAAACAGGTCTATTTTGAGAACTATCTCTCTACAAATGAAGCTATTTATAAAGAAAGTATGGCTTCAAGTTTTAACTGGCAATCTTTAAAGTTCATGAACATACTCATGAACGGAGCTCATATCTTAAGTTTTTACATTGATCATTATGCTTTTACGGGAGGCGCTCATGGACTCATGACCCGGCAACATACTGTAGTAAATTTATGGAATGGTAAAGAAGTTGAATTGAAAGATATTTTTAAAGAAAATACAGAAAAGCAGATTAGTCAGATCATTGGAGAAAAGATCCACATGAAACTTCATCTGCCAACGACCCAAAGTCTCTCAGATGCAGGATTCTTTAAGGATACCATCAAACCTGCAGACAATTTTTACATCACATATGAAGGAATAGGCTTTTATTATAATCAGTATGATATTGCACCCTATGCGTCCGGTACTTTTGACATTTTTATACCTTTTAGTGAATTAAATGAGGTATTAAACCTAGGCGGGATAATAAGAAAACTTGTAAGAAAATAATCAGACTTCAGCAATCAATGTTCGACATGCCAGTAAGAAGTATCAAGGAATGTTGTCTTTGCTTCTGCCCGGATAAACCGGTCTTTACCATGAATGTCCTTGATGATTTCTACCTTATCAAATCCGGTTGAAATAAGAAGATCCTTGATTTGTCGTCCAAATCTTTCGTTAATTTCCAGGTAAAGAGAACCAGGACGCAGCAAATGAAAGAATGCAAATTCTCCTATTGCTTTATTGTAAATATGCGGGTCATCATCTGAAACGAATAATGCCTCATGTGGTTCATAATCAATAACATTTCTTTGCATTAAAGATCTTTCACTTTCCAAAACATAAGGAGGGTTACTGACAATTAAAGAAAAAGAAGAGACTGAATCCCACAAATTACGGTCAAGAATATCTGCCTGAAGAAAGTTAATTCTGCAATTATTGAATAGAGCAGTTGTACCAGCGATATCTAATGCCACCTGTGAATCATCTATTGCCGTGATGTCAAAACCAGGAAATTGTTTTTTAATCGCAATAGGAATACAACCCGAGCCGGTACCTATGTCTAATATGGATACCTGTTCATATTGACGGTAATGATGATCATTCATTATCAATTGAACAAGTTCTTCCGTTTCAGGTCTTGGGATAAGAACGCCTTCACGGACTTTTATTTCCAAATCAAGAAAATGAGTTACCCCAGTAATATACTGTATTGGTCTGTTATTTTTAAGTTGTTCAAGTGCTTCTAAAAACGAGTGCACTTCCCCTCTTTTCAGTAACTTCTGACTATTCAAGTGAACATCTAATCTGCTCCATCCCATCCATTCCTCAAAGAGAATGTATGCAAATTGCAAGATCTCCTCCTGCCGATATTGGCCCCTAAGTTCTTGTCCGAACTTGTCAATAATAAATTTTACAGATACCTTGTTATTTTCCATACCCCGAAGGTAAATAAAACTTATCTTCGCAAAGATATATTGGGTTCTGAAATGCTTTTTGAAGATACTTACCAGACTTTATCATCTTCCTCTCAAGGCATATACAAAGAAAAGGGCAGCAAATTTATTGCAAGGGCTTTTCCCGTGAATACTGAAGAAGAAGTTAAAACACATTTGCTGGCTTTAAGGAAGGAGTATCATGATGCTCGTCATCATTGCTATGCATATTGTCTTGGATTTGATCGATCGACCTGGCGCGTGAACGATGATGGAGAACCCTCTGGTACTGCAGGGAAACCTATCTTTGGTCAGATACAATCGAAAAATCTGACTAACGTGCTCATCGTTGTGATCCGTTATTTTGGAGGGATAAAACTGGGTATCCCAGGGTTAATCAATGCATACAGGACTGCAGCAAGAGTAGCAATTCAGAAGTCAGAAATTGTCACAAGAATTGTACAAGAAAAGTACGAAATCTGCTTCGAATATCCCTTGATGAATGATGTCATGAAAATCCTCAAAGAGGAGAAAGCCGATATAATCTCAGAGGAATTTGAAAATAATTGCAAAATAAGGTTTTCGATCAGGCGAACTTACGGAACAACGATTACAAGCAGGTTACAGAAGATGTCGGGATTAACTACTGCTTTTCTAAGCTAATAAAAAGTTGTTAACATAATCTGATACAATTTATAATAAGACTGAGTTGCAATAATGCTCATATAAGTCAAATTTCAACTAATTGTATATGAATAATATTCAAACTTACATCATAAAGGAGAAAGTTAAAATTTCGCTTAAAACACATTCAAGTATAAGCAGTTGCTAATTCCAGATTTAATATTGATAAAAAATCCCGAAAAGGACTAAAACAAGCGTCTTAACAAAAATATTTTTTATAAAACAAGATAAAAATATTTTTTTTTTAAACTTTTTTTTTAAATATTTGTTAATCGAAATTCTGGAATCTTATCTTCTACGGATTTATGCTTGCGGGGTAGGTCCAACTCTTTAAATCACAATACATAAAAGAAGAAATTTGAAAATACATTCTTGATGGTAATTTGTTAATGGAAAAGAATACACTCGAAGTTTGGGAAAATTGCCTTAAGATTATAAAGGACAATATTAATTATCAGAGCTTTAAAACTTGGTTTCTTCCGATAAAGCCCGTTCAGTTAAAGGATAATGTTCTTACGATACAGGTTCCCAGTCAATTCTTTTATGAATGGCTGGAAGAACATTATATTGGGTTATTAAAGAAAACAATCAAAAAGGAATTGGGAATAGAAGGGCGTTTGGAGTATAGTATCATTATGGACAATACAGAAGAAGAACCCGGTCCTTATACTATCAATATTCCTACCGGTGAGAAGAAAGCTCTTGCAAATCCTTCAGTATCCATGCCTATAGATCTTAACAGAGGGAATTCGAAAGAAATCCCAAATCCATTTATCATTCCAGGTCTTAAGAAAATAAGGGTAAACTCGCAGCTGATCGAGAGTTATTCCTTTGATAATTTTGTCGAAGGAGATTGCAACCGATTGGCCAGGTCAGCCGGGTATGCAGTTGCAAACAATCCAGGGAAGACTTCCTTCAATCCACTATTAATTTATAGTGGCACAGGACTTGGAAAGACTCACCTCTCTCATGCCATAGGGCTTCAAGTTAAAAATAACTTTCCTGAGAAGACTGTTCTATATGTGACGACTGACCAATTCACGAACCAATTCATAGATTCAGTTAAGAATAATAATCAGAATGATTTTATTCATTTCTATCAAATGATAGATGTTCTGATCATTGATGACATACATAATCTCGCGGGGAAAGAAAAAACACAAGATGTATTCTTCCACATATTCAATCATTTACATCAAAAAAGCAACCAAATCATTCTGACATCTGACAAGCCACCTGTAGAGATGAAGGGTATTGAACCACGCCTGCTTTCCCGCTTCAAATGGGGACTATCAGCAGACCTTCAAATCCCTGACCTTGAAACAAGGATAGCCATCCTTCACAAGAAACTATATAATGACGGGATCGATATTCCTCAGGAGGTTGTTGAGTACCTTGCCTATTGTATCAACACAAACATCAGGGAATTGGAGGGTGCATTGATTTCACTTCTGGCTCAATCATCGTTGAACAAGAAAACCATTACCCTTGATCTTGCCCGGCAGATGATTGATAAATTTGTAAAGAACACATCACGGGAGATCTCCATAGATTATATCCAGAAGGTAGTTTGTGACTACTTTAACATTCCGATTGAAATGATCCATTCCAAGACCAGGAAACGTGAGATCGTTCAAGCACGCCAACTGTCAATGTACTTTTCCAAGAAACACACCAAGGCTTCATTAGCCAGTATAGGACTACATTGCGGGAATAAAGATCACGCTACTGTATTACATGCATGCAGAACTGTTAACAATCTTGTGGAAACTGATAAGCAATTCCGCACGTTTGTTGAAGAACTGGATAAGAAGATCAAATTGTGAACATCCTCTTTGTCTGTACAGGAAATATCTGCCGATCACCTATGGCAGAAGGTATTCTCAAATATAAATTAAAACAATTAAATTGTCCGGCAATCGTTGATTCTGCAGGATTTGAGAATTTCCATGTAGGAGATTCCCCTGATGAACGAGCGATTCTCACTCTCAAAAAGCGAGGAATTGATATTACGGATCATGTTGTAAGGCTATTCTCTGTCAAGGATTTCGACCGTTTTGACAGAATCTATGTGATGGATTCTTACCATTACTCTAATGTCGAACAACTTGCGCGGGATGAAATGGATATGAAAAAAGTGGATTACATAAGAAATGTTGTAAATCCAGGGCTTAATCAACATGTAAGAGATCCGTGGTATGATGGATTGCATGCATTCGAAAATGTTTTTGAGCAGCTCGAACTCGCCTGCAGTATACTTGCAGAAGATATTGTCTCAGGTTCCCTGTCTAAATAGTCTGATAAATCCAAAAGGAAGCTAATTTGGATAGTTCAATACATAACCCACCCACGGCAGAAGATATTCTTCAGGCAGCCAATCGCATCCGGCCCTTTATAAACCGCACGCCTGTTAAGACATCTTCGACTTTAAACCGGATGACCGGTGCAGTGCTTTTTTTTAAATGCGAGAACTTTCAGAAAGTTGGTGCCTTTAAAGCGAGAGGTGCAACAAATGCAATCTTCTCATTGGAGGAATCTGAAACTATCTTGGGAGTTTGTACACATTCATCGGGTAATCATGCTCAAGCATTAGCATGGGCTGCTTCGTTAAGGAACATTCCTGCCTATATAGTCATGCCAGAAAATTCTTCTCCTGTAAAGATCAATGCCGTAAGAGACTATGGCGGCATCATTACCTTTTGCAAACCCACATTGGAAGCCCGCGAATCAACACTGAAAGAAGTAATTAACGAAACCGGAGCTATTGAAATCCATCCTTACAACAACTTACGTATCATCGCAGGACAGGCTACTTCCGCAGCAGAGTTATTTGAAGAAACAGAAAAGCTTGATATTTTGATAGCTCCTGTTGGTGGCGGAGGATTAGTAAGTGGATCAGCTTTATCAACATATTATTTTTCACACGGTACCAAGGTAATTGCTGCGGAGCCGGAGCAAGCAAATGATGCCTGGCTATCATTTACACAGAAGAGGCTTGTACCATCAATACATCCGAATACAATAGCAGATGGGCTTAGAACATCTTTAGGAAGCTTTACTTTCCCGATTATATTACAATATGTCAATGAAATTGTGACGGTATCTGAAGAATCTATAATTACAGCTATGCGACTTGTTTGGGAAAGAATGAAGATCCTGATTGAGACATCTTCTGCAGTTCCGGTAGCAGCATTGCTGAGCGGGAAGATTAATGTCAAAAGTAAACGAGTTGGTATAATACTTTCAGGCGGAAACGTTGATCTTGACCATTTACCATGGAAAGAATAAGAAAAGGAGATTTGTATCTCATTCCCTCATTGCTTGGAGAGACTCCATCAGCGAATGTATTTCCCAGTGTCAATGCAGAGATTATCATGAGGATAAGGTACTTTATAGTCGAAGAGATCAGAACGGCAAGGCGGTTCTTAAAGAAAATCTGTCCGGAAATTGACATTAATAGTCTGGAATTCTCAGTCTATAACGAGCACAGCAGTTCGGAAGATGCATCGGTATTCCTTAAGCCATTAACAGAGGGCTATGATGCCGGGATCATTTCTGAAGCAGGCACACCTTGCTTAGCAGACCCGGGATCAAATATTGTGAAGATGGCACATGAATCAGGAATCAGGGTGATCCCGCTTGTAGGACCTTCATCCCTTTTATTAGCCCTGATGGCATCGGGTTTTAACGGACAACAATTCGTTTTTCTTGGTTATTTACCGATTGATAAGCAAAGCCGTGTAAAGCGCCTCAGGGAGATAGAGCAGGATATTTATAAAAAGGATCAGACGCAAATCTTTATAGAGACTCCTTACCGAAACGAACAATTGTTCCAAACAATCGTTGAAACATGCCAGGACCGGACTTTACTTTGTCTTGCCATATCCCTGACAACAGCAGAAGAGAGAATTATGACACTTTCGATAAAGGAATGGAAGAAAGAGAAACCGGATATTCATAAAAAGCCAGTTGTATTTTTACTTTACCGATAAATAATAACAAATTTGTAACGAACTCTATAAGAATTCGTCAAATATGTAACTTAAGTCAAGAAAAAATGAGAGAGAATTGTTAAACTTCCATAATCCAGATTTGGAAAAGGTACTATCTATCAACGGAATATCAAAAAAATACGGCAGGATCAATGCTGTAAACGGATTGTTTGTTGAAATAAACAAAGGCCAGATCTTTGGTTTGCTCGGACCTAACGGGAGTGGCAAAACCACGACACTTTCCATTTTACTTGACCTTATCAGAGCAGATTCCGGGACTTTTCAATGGTTTGGAATGGCACCAACCAAAGAAAGCAGGAAACGTATCGGTTCTGTTATTGAGAGTCCAAACTTCTTCCCGTACCTCAGTGCGATCATGAATCTAAAGATCGTTGCCGATATAAAGGACAAACCTTATGATGATATTGAAGAGGTCCTCCAGATAACGGGTTTATATGACAGAAGAAATGACCATTTCAGGACTTATTCCTTTGGCATGAAACAACGCCTGGCTGTGGCTTCTGCTTTACTTGGCAGTCCGGAAGTCCTAATCCTTGATGAACCAACAAACGGGCTTGACCCACAGGGGATTGCACAGATGCGTGATCTGATAAAGATGGTGGCTCAAAAAGGAATTACGATTATACTGGCAAGCCATCTCTTAGACGAAGTTCAGAAGATCTGTTCTCATGTGGCTGTTCTCAATAAAGGTAAAAAACTGTTTGATGGAGAAGTGAGTGCGGTTTTAGCTGTTTCTGAGTTACTTGAGATTGCCGCTCCTGATATGGAGCAACTCAGGAAAGCTATTGCCTTATATCCTGATTTTGTCTCAATTGTAAAATCAGATGAAAAATGGCTTGTATATATGAAAAACGTGATCAAACCAGCTGAAGTCAATGACTTTCTTTATAAACAAGGTATTATCCTGACCCATCTAAGCGAACGAAAACGGACACTGGAACAACATTTTCTTGAACTCTTAAATGACAATTCCTAAAGCATGGGCAAATTACTGAAGATCGAATTAAAAAAGATCATAACCTACAAGGTCTTCTGGATACTCATGGGGTTGTATTTTCTTTTCCTCATACTGGGAATCCTGATGGCGGGGGTTACTCTAAACAGCTGGATAGATAATATCAACAAACACAGCCCTATCCCCTTCCCCCATTTTACCTTCTATTTCTTTCCAGATGTGTGGCAAAATATTACCTTTTTTGCCAGTATACGTTACATCCTGATCCTGCCTGCCATCATCGTCATTATTTTGATCACGAACGAATTCACCAACAAGACGATTCGGCAGAATATTGTGAATGGAATGAGCCGGCAAGAATTCCTGGTTTCCAAGCTCCAGGTAATATTTCTTATTTCGCTTTTAATCACTTTCATTGTATTCTTGAGCATACTCATCCTTGGAATGGCTAATACTGATAGCTATACGGCAGCGACTTTGTTTAAAAAGATGAGTTTTGCTGGCGGGTTTTTCATTCAGCTTTTTACATTTCTGATATTTGCGTTTTTTACAGGTTTCCTTTTACGAAATACAGGAATATCCATTGCTTTCTTTACTTTGTACGCTCTTATCATTGAACCTGTACTCTTCTTCTTATTGAAAATCCCAAAACTTCAACCCAATAACATTTCCCGATTTCTTCCTGTCAATTCGGTCATCAGGATAGTTGAGTATCCTTACTTCCCAATTCTTAAGAAAATTATGGGACTGAATATACAGGAACAACTTTCACTTATAGATTGCGCAGTACCAATCATTTATTCAATCATAATGATCGGGATTATCTTCTGGATCCTGTCGAAAAAAGATCTTTAACAGATAAGACAAATGTGATATTTAAAGTCTCATCCTAATCATAAAACAGAAATTATGAGCAAGAACGGATGGTTTAAATTATTGGAAGGATACCCATGGCACATTGGGGAAAACAAGTATCCTTTGCGTGCATATTCAGAATACATGCCACCTGTAAGGATTGGTATTTCGCCTTATGACGGAACCATCGATCAAAGAGTACTCAATCCTTCAGACCCATATGGATGGAGGATCTCAGAATTTGAAGAAGAGTATCAACTGAGGCCAGGTCTTGAAAATACAGGAAAACAGATACTTGACCATATTTCCCAGATTGGGATTGGGAAATTCCCCTCCCATCTCGCCGGGCATAAGGAGAAGAATCTTATTAATAATCTTTTCTGGTCGGAAGAGTTCGAGAAGAACCAAGGCTGGCGGGAGAATGAAAAATATGTTTCCTTATTGCCGCTGGCATTATCAAAAACCAATGATGATAAAGGAAGGGTAAGATGGACATTTTTCGGAGCCAGTGAGCAGGGACCTGAGAAGGCTTTCTGGAAATCGTTTTATGAGAGTCCTGAGAAGGAGCTTCCTATATCAGTTTTCCTTTCTCTTATGAAATGGATCATGAAGAATGCTTATGGTAAAGATGTTGAAAACATTGAGCATTTGAGAGGTTTAGGATTCAGGATACTTCCTTCAGGAGATTTCTTCCCTTTTGATTACTGGAAGGTGGGAAAGTTTCCTTCCTGGACACAAAATCTTCTTATCCAAGATGAGGATAATTTTAGTGAAATAAACTACTTACTGACTTTCCGTCCATTCAATAAAATCCCAGCTCATCTTAAAGAGAAATACCTAACATGTAGATTAGCATTGTTACCTTTTCCAGGAAGTCTCATTTTGTGGGGAAGTCAAGATTATATAAAGCTTCAAAAAACACAATACAATGCTATTCAAGTCCCCATGTTAGGCCTTGCAAAAAGAAATGAAGCCATTCATGGAATCAGGGTTCCACAATCGGGTTGGATGCATGAGCCAAAAGTAGCCGGAGAAAAGGAAGACATCCTGGAGCAATTCGTTCTCAATACCTATATCAGAACAAGCCGGTGGGACCGGGTACGCAGAAATGACGATGCCCTCATTGTGAGCAAAGAGGTTGACCCTGTTGTCCAGACTTTGTTCAGTACAAATTTGAAATATTTAGACCTTTATAATAAGCCGATGGCACGGAACAGCCAATTGCTGAAAGAGACGATGGAATTGTTGCTAGACGGCCCCAGGGCTGATAAGAAGACGATAGGCGATGCAGAATTAAAGGTAGTCAAGGGCGGATTATTTCATTACCGCTTTTACTTTCCTCCCATGCAGGCGGGAATTCATGAGATCTGGTGGCATCGTGCGCTGGCAGGGTGTAAATCAATTGACAACAAGGAAGTTGTTCTTTCTCCTGAAGCCATCACAGGATATTTTACAGCATATACAGTTAATGATCCCGATCCAGCCAATACTATTGAGCTATGGCCCAGATTTGAAAGACGGGATCTGCAACTCTCGATCCTGAATAATTTTACACCGGTTCATGATCATTACCTCCATCAGACCCCTATGAATCTTCTCGCGCTTACGGATACATGGGAATTATTTGATAAAAAACCGCTGGACAAAGAATTTGCAAGACATATTATCAGGATCCCGAAAGAGGAAAGTCTTGAGGCATGGTTATCATCATTTCCAGCAAAATCGATTGATGAGAATAAAGCTGTGAATATCAAATCAGCCATTAATTCCATTCTTAAGGATGATCCATCACCGATGGAAGAGGGTCATTCCCTGACATTCAATGAAACTTCCAGAAGAGAATATGAGGAAGCTTACTGGAATCAGATATTATTCCTTTCAAAGGGGGAATTCATCAATAAGGATAATGCGGATATTGTGCAGGATCCAAAGACATTAAAGTTTGTGAAACACCCGCACAGAGATCTGGAACAACTTGGAGCTTATCTGATTAACAGGTACCATGAAGAAATTACCAAAGCAGGAATGGAGAATCAAGCAGAAGTTGGCGAGTTGCCATTCCAATGGGAGACCGATTTTGAATTTTCCGGTTACGGAGGCTGGAAGGCCAACCAGGAAGGAAAGACCTATGAGCGGAATATCATTATGATCATACCCGGAAAGAACAGGAACGAAGCGGTAATCATGTCTGATCATTATGATACGGCTTACATGGAAGATATTTACGATGCTAAGGGTGAGAATGGCGGAGCCAGGCTTTCAGCAGCCGGTGCAGATGATAATCATTCAGCGACATCTACACTCCTACTTGCCGCCCCAATATTTCTCAGGATGGCTAAGGAAGGACGACTTGAGCGGGATATCTGGCTGGTTCATCTTACCGGAGAGGAGTTTCCTTCAGACTGCATGGGAGCCCGTAATCTTTGCCAGAATGCGCTCCAGAAGACTCTGAAGCTTCATAAGCCTGACGGGACGGTTAAGAATCTTTCAGATGTTAAAATAAAAGGCGTCATATTGATGGATATGATTGCACATAACAGGGAAACCGGCCGAGATATTTTCCAGGTTGCGCCAGGAAACTCTGCAGCATCTCTCAAGCTTTCATATGAGGCGTTCAAAGCCTGCCGTTCATGGAACTTAAATGCACAAAAGTGGAATGAATTTCCTGACAGGAAAAGATGTTCAAGAGGATTGCGCACTGCAGACGGGGTGACGATTCCTTCGAAAGCAGTGCACCTTCTTCCTGATGCAGAGATCCGGACATGGGAAGATCCTCACAGCACTCTTTATAATACTGATGGGATCATTTTCTCGGATGCCGGTATTCCTGTGATCCTATTTATGGAGAATTATGATATTAGCCGCCAGGGTTACCATGATACGCACGATACCATGGAAAACATTGATCTTGATTACGGAGCTGCAGTATCTGCGATTGCCATCGAGACTGTTGCGAAAGTTGCAACAATGAAAGATTCTCATATTCAATGAGAAAATTATTTTATTTAGACCGTATATAAATTACAAAAGCGATATTATCTTTGTCGATCATTAACACTAATTAAAAATTTACAACATGAAAACGACAATGAAAATAATGCTAGTTGCAGTAGTTCTTTTATTGGGGAGCCAAACTTTTGCTCAAACAAAGCTTTACAAAGACGGCTCAGTATGGGCAGTCTCATTGATAAAGACAAATTCCGGGATGGGAGTTGATTATATAAATAACCTTAAAACCACCTGGAAGGCAACTGAAGATGAAGCTTTAAAAGAGGGGTTAATCTTATCCTATAAAATTCTTGATGGTGAGTCAGCAAATCCTGAAGACTGGAACCTCATGCTGCTGGTAGAATACAAAAACCTGGCAAGCATGGAAGGAAACGATGACAAGTGGGATGCAATTTCAAAGAAAGTTGTTGGAGATGATGCTGCTATGAAGCAACTACGGGATACCCGTGTATCTCAGAGAACCATCTATGGCACAAAATTACTAAGGGAGGTGGTTTATAAGTAGATAATACTCCGAACTCAGAAAAGAAAGTCAACCTGATTGGTTGACTTCTTTTTTTACGTTGCCCCACAAGAATCAAATCACCTCCAAAGGACAGCCAAGTGGTTGAATGCCAATTAACTCAAAATAAGAGTACGGCCAATGTTCTAAACCTTGCCTGTTTAATTTAAAAGAAGACATTTAGTAATTATTCAATCTTCTTCTTTGTGCTGACTCCTATCAGAGAATACAAAGGACAGATACCAAAGATTGAAGTCAGTGTGAAGATTCCTGCTACGATCAATAAAATTATTGCCAATGTCCCGGTAATTACACTCGTAAAATATAAAACAACCACCAAAGCTGCGACCAGCAGTCTAATTATGATGTCGATAATTCCCATGTTTTTCTTCATAATGATCAGGTTTTTTGTTAGATGCAGCAAAGATAGAAAAGAAATTTTAATTAAAGCGCATAATTATCCCTTTAAATCGTTTTGATATCACTTTTGTTGTTTCTATCTTTGCACACGTTGGAATAAAAATATCTCAGAACGTAAAAATATGAATATGGGTTATTACTATAGTAAAATGCTGGATATCAATTTTGATGAAGCAATTCAGCGAATAACTTACGGGCTTAAAGTGGAAGGATTCGGAATTATAAGTGAAATTGACCTGCAAGAGAAATTTAAAGAAAAGCTTGGAGTTAACTACAAGAAATACAGAATATTAGGAGACTGCAATCCGAGTTATGCTTATCAGGCTGTACTTTTGGAGGAGAAAATCGGTACCATGTTGCCCTGCAATGTCTTAGTTATTGAACAGGAAAACGGCAAGACGGAAGTTTCAGCGGTCAATCCGATTGCTTCGATGATGGCTATTGAAAATAAGGATCTTGAATCCATAGCCATGGAAATAACCGAAAAATTAAAAAGAGTCGTTACAAACTTATAAGGTAATAAATATACAAGTATAAGAAGATGAATGAATTTGATTTAAAGGCCCGGGACTGGGATAAGAATAAAATGAATATGGAAAGGACTATGGCAGTTGGAGATAAGTTGCTGAGACACCTTCCTGAAACAGCCACATTAAAAGCCATGGAATTCGGAGCTGGTACGGGTTTGCTGAGCTTTTACCTGAAAGATCGTTTTTCAGAGATAACCCTTATGGATAATTCAATTGAAATGTTGAAAGCGGCAGAAGAGAAAATGGAGAAAAGTGACCGGTTAAAACTGAAGACCCTTTATTTTGATCTTGAATCGGCAGAATATAAAGGCACTCGTTTCGATGTCATTTATAGTCAGATGGTTCTGCATCATATTAAAGATACGGAAGTTATCTTCAAAAGACTTTGCCAACTTTTAAATCCGGGAGGAGTCTTGGCCTTTGCCGACCTTTACGAGGAAGACGGATCTTTTCATGATTTCAATCCGGATGTTCTTAAAGGATTTGATCCGGAAAAATTAAGACCGATCGTTCTTAAACAAGGATTTAAAAACTACAATGCGGAGCCTTGTTTTGTGATAAGAAGAGAGGATTCCGAAGGGAATCCACAAGAATATCCCCTATTTCTGATAACCATGAATAAATAAAGAAGTGCGGCAAATTACAGGACAATTTCTTCCAACACTACCTTTTTAAAGCTTTCTCGATCTCAGCTTTAAGATCTGCCTTGAATTTTCCCGGGTTACTTTTGCCGTAGTCGAAGGCAAAGCGTGTAAGGTCTTTCTGTGTCTCTTTACCATTTTCAACCTTAACGATATAGAGTGCCTGGGCATTAATATCAAATTTGGAAACAACCGAGGCATTGGCTTTATCGTCGGTATTCATAACCTTGAACAGGATTGTCCCGTTGGCAGTTTCCTTTAAGAAATAAGATTGCATTACAGCCTTTGTGTTGTCCTCGATTGATTGATCGATGGGACAACGATCGGAAGGATGAAAATAGAACACTTTGACTTTTAGCTGATTACCCCCCTGCCCTTTTGTTTGTGACCATCCAGAGGTTGAGACTACAAGAAAAATCAGAAGAGGAAAAAAGAAAATGGTTTTCATGATCTTTGTGGTTAATTAAGATTAGGCGTTACAAATATAATTGTTTAGGTTTTCCGTGTTGCACTCCAGATTAAAATGATTAAATCCGACAAGATGACGATCTGTTGAAAAAAATATTACATTTGCATATCACCTTTTCAAATAAAACCGATTAATCAGGATCAAATCCATTCTTATGATAGTTAACGACAATATAATTACGCGGTTTTCACGGGGCAGGTTCGGGGATCTCATTTTCAGGGTTGTTGGAGATCTGTCGATTTGCTCAAAGGCTCCTGATTATTCAAAAATGAAATGGAGCAAGGCCCAACAGGAGAACCGAAAACGGTTCAGGCATGCTACAGCTCATGCCAAGAGGGAATTGCTTGATCCTGAAGTGCGACAGTATTACCAAAATAGGGCGAAGCCAGGCCAGACAGCGAACAACGTTGCAATTGCCGATTTCATGCTGAAACCAGAGGTTGATGATATCGATGTCAAGAACTATAAAGGTGAGGAAGGAAATACGATCAAAGTCACAGTCAGGCACAATCTAGGAGTTGCGGTAGTGATTGTGATGATCCTGAATGCAATTGGGTTTGAAGTCGAGAGTGGCATGGCAACACGGATGTCTGCCGCAGGGAATTGGGTTTATAAGGCAAAAGTCCCGAACCTTGCCTGGCAGGAGGGCTGTGTGGTTGTACGTGTATCCTACCCGCCAGGGAATGTTGTAAGTACATTCCAAGAGCTTGATGGAACGTAATCAAGTCTGAAGTGTAAGGTCCGAAGTGCAAGATCAGCTTTAATTTCTTTAAATGTCGAGTTTCGATTCCGGGAGAGGTATGCCCGGATGTTGCTGTTTTGGGTAATTTTGATCAAAAAGGCAGGGTTTCCGGGTGCCAGGAAGCCATTAAAACCCAACTTTTAGCCGGATAAATGATAGTTATATTGAGACTGAAGGTCAACTGAAGGATGAGTATTGTTTAACTGTAGGAATATCGCAGTCAGGTCGCAGTCACATTATGTGAACGAGCTTGGAAAGAAGGTGGAATCAAGTAAAAATTCAATATTAAAAATTACTTAGGCAATAGGCAGTTGGCAGTAGGAAGTGAGTTAAAAGTTAAAGATTAAAAATTAATGAGGCGATAGGCAGCGGGCAATCGGCAGTAAGAGTTTGAATCTGGAATTAGGAAAGAAGAATTAAAAATTAGGAATGACTTGTTAACGAGGTAATGAATAATGAGGAATGAGAGGACGAGGAGATAGTTATTTTGGGGTGAACAGGAGATCGATCTCGCCTTTTTTGCTGATGCATTCCATGAGTTTGGATTTCAGTTTCCAGCAGGTCATCTGGCGAAGTTCCATCTGGCGGGATAATTCGTATGTAGATATGGCAGGATCTTTGCAAACCATAGAGATTATTTTAAAGGCTTCAGGAAGTGCGATCTTGCATCGATGGAAAATTGTATTAGAGGTGGCGGATTCTTCATGCTTACAACGAGTACAGCGGCGTGAGTAAGGTGTTTTACCAACACAATAATTTGTATTTCCGCATTTCCTACAGGTGTATCCATCCGCCCATTTCTGATCGGCAATCAGTTTTAGGCAAGCTTCTTTAGTATCAAAAGCCTTTATATCAATTCTATCAAAGGGTAGTTTCATGAATATAAGTCCTCAAGTATCTAATCAGTTACATCACAAATAAGCAGGCCAATTAATCTTTCTCTCAAAATAAAAAGAGAGCAATTAATATTTCAGCAAAGTTAAAAATAAAAGTGATAGTTATGCGATTCATATTAAAAAATATATTAACTTTGCAGCAAAATTAATTCACCCTCATTATGAGAAAAATTTCAATACCGGTTTTTATTCTTTTCTTACTTGTCTTTATATCATGTAAAAGTGCCGGAGATAACGGTGCGAATTCCGCCAAAGAAGTAAAACCTGGGGTTGTTAACCAACTGACCACAGATATGTTTAAGTCATTGGTATACAATTACCAAAAGAGTCCCGGGAACTGGGTTTATGAAGGGAAATTACCCTGTGTCATAGATTTTTATGCTGACTGGTGCAGACCTTGTAAGATGGTTGCTCCAATTATGGATGAGCTTGCCAACCAGTATAAAGGTAAAGTATTATTTTACAGGGTGAATACGGATCAGGAAAGAGAACTGTCCCAGACATTTAATATTCAATCAATTCCTGCAATTCTTTATGTTCCCATGAATGAGAAGCCACAGATGGCAGTTGGTCTTGCAGGTAAAGATGAATATATAAAACAGATACAATCATTGCTGTTACAGGCAGAAGCAGATAAACAATAAACTATTATTTGAGTAATAAGAACAAAATAAATTGTTAAACCATTAATAATCAATTCATGACCCTTGAACATTTGACAAAACAGACATTTCTTGAGAAGGTCTTCAATTTCGAAGTAAACAAAGACTGGAAATTCGAAGGAGAGCTCCCATGTATCATTGATTTTTATGCTGACTGGTGTGGACCCTGCAAGATGGTAGCTCCAATCCTGGAAGAACTTTCGACAGAATATTCAGGCAAGATCAATATTTACAAGATAGATACTGAAGCTGAGCAAGAACTTGCCTCTGCTTTCGGAATCAAAAGCATACCCTCTATTCTTTTCGTACCGAAAGAAGGACAACCCCAGATGGCCGTTGGTGCATTGCCAAAAGAATCACTCAAACAGGCCATAAGTAATGTGTTATTAAAAGAGCAGAATTAAATTCTGTTTTCAGAAAATCTAACACAGTGGGTTCTCTTCTCAATAAAAAGCCTTGTATTATAGCTGATTACAAGGTTTTTAATTTTGTGTGTGTGACACCGTCTGAATCGTTCAAATTCATGGTGCAGTGAAAAGCATTCGATGAAACCAGGAAGAGTTAAAGCTTTGAGTTGGACGTGGCTTAAAGAAAGAATTTATGCTGATGTGAACAAACTCAGGAGAAGTTTTTAACACATGAGGTTTGGTCTGATTTTTCCTTCAAAATCCGAATAACCATGAAGAATGACTATTGTGTATTCCTGAGTCGGTCACTCTTTGTGAAACAATATCTTCACGAGTTTTACCAATGCTAAGCTAATGGTCAATATCGAAAAGGTTTTTTTATTCATTTTAGCTATTTATTGAAAATCTGGATGAATTCAATCGGGGCACCATTTTCTTCGATAAAGGCTACGATATTTCCTTCTGACGGGCTGTTGGGCTCTATAATTACCTTTTTACCTTTGATTGCCTCATAAATATCCTCGACCTCAAAGGCGACATGAGGCATTGTTTTCACAATTTCTGGTAGCTGGCAATCCTTTTCATACCTCATCCATTCGATTCCGTATTCACTTTTCTCGTAACCGTAATGGTAGACTTTGTGATCTTTCAAATAAACCTCACCCTCAATGTGTTTACTTGTGGGAATCCCAAGATGGTGGTATTTCAGATTTGGTTTTTTATCCATGAAGAAGTCTATTTTTTTGGATTGTTGTAAATTCAGAATTATTTTTTCCAAAGATACAAAGATGCCAGAATTAAAGAGGGTTTCGCATTCGCAATACGCTTAAATAGAAAATAGAAATTTGACCGGATTCT
>JBEKQA010000035.1:0-40976 GCA_049520195.1 Bacteroidales bacterium | reverse complement strand
GATTTTGTTATGATGCTAATAAAAATCCCGGTACCCACACCTGCTCCACAGTTCCCATGAGTTCCACAGAAGCCTCCCAATATCTTTTCCGCTCGTTTTCTCGCTACTGAGATTTTTGTGGATTTACTTTGATCATTGGTCATATTGCAATAAGCAGCAATAAGCACTGCCGGAACTAAGAAATGATGCTCCGGGCCATGCATCTTGATTTTATCACTTTGCATGATCTCTGTGGCCATTTCCAAAGGATTTACCGATTTTGAACTAAGACAATAAGTTTCAATCAGTTCAATCCCAGATTGGGCATGACACTTATCACACACATAATGGTCCCTGGTGCAGGTGACATTGGATTGAAATGTATCTTTACAGTAATAACATTCAACTGCACGGTAATCCGTGCGATATACCAGGTCTTCTCCACATATCAGACAACCGTTATTATTTTCCATTACTCAGATTATTTCATTAGAAAAATACTTCTTTTTAAACCAGAAGGAAAGGTTTACCATACTTATCAGTACCGGAACTTCGACAAGTGGACCTATAACGGCTGCGAAAGCAACTCCTGAATTGATACCGAAAACAGCCACAGCCAAGGCAATAGCCAGTTCAAAATTATTACTTGCAGCGGTAAAGGAAAGTGTAGCCGTTTTTGCATATCCGGCACCTGCCTTTTTACCGATAAAGAAGGAAACGATGAACATCACGACGAAGTAGATGACCAATGGAATGGCAATACGAACCACATCCAACGGAATCTTAACGATGTATTCTCCCTTGAGCGAGAACATCACGATGATAGTGAACAACAATGCGATAAGGGTCACCGGACTGATTTTCGGAATAAATTTCCTCTCGTACCAATCTTTGTTTTTTATCCTGATCAGACTAAATCGCGTGATAATACCAGCAATAAAAGGAATACCAAGGTATATGAACACACTTTTGGCGATCTGACCAATGGTTATATCAACAGTAAAGGTTTTCAGTCCCAGCCATGATGGAAAAACTGTCAAAAAGAGGTAAGCGTAAATTGAAAAGAAAAGAACCTGAAAGATTGAATTGAAAGCGACCAACCCTGCACAGTATTCACGGTCGCCTTTGGCAAGGTCATTCCAAACGATGACCATTGCGATACATCTTGCCAATCCGATCAGGATTAACCCGGCCATGTATTCAGGATATCCCCGGAGGAAAATGATGGCAAGCAGGAACATGAAAATGGGGCCGATGATCCAGTTCTGGATTAAAGAGACCGAAAGGACTTTGACATTCCTGAAGACATCCCCGAGTTCTTCGTATCTGACCTTGGCCAGAGGAGGATACATCATCAGTATCAAGCCAATAGCAATGGGGATATTGGTTGTCCCAACCTGGAACTTATTCCAGAAACCGACAATGGAAGGGAACAGGTATCCTGCAAATACTCCGATGAACATAGCAAGGAAAATCCACAGGGTAAGGAACCTGTCGAGGAAGGAGAGTCGTTTTTTTGATGGGCTCATATCAGTTTATTTTTTTGGCTGAGAAAGATATGATTGTTGCCAGAAATCTGAAAATAACTTCTGAGCCTTTTTCCAGTTTTCCGGTTCAATGCAATACCGGATCTTTGGTGGTTCAATACATCCCTGGATCAGTCCAGAATCTTTGAGCTCTTTCAAATGTTGAGAAACAGTTGCCTGTGCGATTGGCAGTTCTTCAACGATCTCACCGCAAAAGCAGGTGTCCATAGAGGCTAAAAGTTTGACAATCGCGATCCTGGCCGGATGGCTCAATGCCTTTGCAAACCGGGCCATTTGAATTTCATCTTCTTTATAATCTGTGCTTGTATATGCCATTGTAAATTGTTTATCGCAAATATACGATAAACTCTTTAATGATAATTAAAGTGATGAAAAAAAATGGATTGATCAGATAGTTTACTCTGGAAATGACTCAGCCGTGTAAGAACAGAGATCCCATTTCCTCAATGAAATAAACACTTTCTGGTGATCTGACCTTCGTTTTATGCCAGGAGATTGGTCAGGCAGGTTTGACATTGACTGCGTTCAGTCCTCTTGCTCCCCTTGAAGTTTCAAAAGTTACCTTATCGTTTTCTTTTACAGGGCTTTCCAGGTTAATCACATGCACAAAGATCCTTTCACCGGATTCATCATCCCTGATAAAGCCGAAACCTTTTGCATCGTTGAAAAACGAGATGGTTCCGGTCCTGAATGAGTTGGCTTGTTCGATATCTTCCTTTTTTGATATACTGATCTGTATATCTTCCGCTTTGATCTCCTGCCTGCTGCCAGGATCAGGAGGGGAAGATACAATATTTCCATAAGCATCCACATAGGCAAGCATATCGTCAAGACCTTTACTCTTCCGGGAGTTCACTTTCCGTTCCTCCTTTTTCTTTTCTTTCTCTTTTCGCTTTACAAGCATCGCTTTTTCGCGGTCTTTTTTGTTGAATACTTCCCGGGCTCTTGCCATAAATGATATATTGGTTTACAATAAATTCCCGAAACGGGAATTTCGGCAAAGGTACACTTATTCCATCCACTAGGACATAAATGTTAAATCTGAGATAAAAGTGTTATATTTGCAAACTTATTTGAAGATCGTAATTCTTCAGGCCTCTAAATATACACCTCCGATATACGGCAAATTCTTACCCTTTTCATCTAAGTCGGCAATCTAATCTTGCCTTAAACTATAAACCAGGGGAGATCCTGTTAAGGATTTCTCTATATTTCGCAGTATGAAAACATTGAAAATAGGTGATATAACTCTTTCGGTTCCGATCATTCAGGGAGGAATGGGAGTAGGTGTATCTTTGTCCGGATTAGCTGTTGCAGTCGCAAACGAAGGAGGGATTGGTGTGATATCCAGTGCAGGCCTCGGATTGCTTTACCGTGAGCTTTCAAATGATTATCAGGAAGCAAACAATCTGGGACTTATCGAGGAGATCAAAAAAGCACGTAAAGAAACAAACGGGATCATTGGGGTAAACATCATGGTCGCTATGTCGAATTTTGCCGAGCTGGTAACCACATCAATAAAGGAGAAGATTGACATCATTTTTGCCGGCGCCGGATTGCCCCTGAAGCTTCCTTCATACAGGGAACCAGGCAGCAAGACAAAGCTTGCGCCTATTGTTTCCTCCGGGAGAGCGGCAAAGATCATACTCGAAAAATGGGATTCCACCTATAACATCGTTCCCGATGCTATTATCGTGGAAGGGCCCAAGGCAGGAGGTCATCTTGGGTTCAAGGAAAATGAGATCTTCGACGAAAATTTCAAGCTTGAAAAACTGGTTACTGCAGTTTGCCAGGAAGTGAAACCCTTTGAACAGAAATACGGCAAGAAAATTCCTGTAATCGCAGCAGGAGGCATCTATACCGGCAGCGACATCTATAACATCATGAAGAATACCGGGGCCAGCGGCGTGCAAATGGGCACAAGGTTCGTCACCACAGACGAATGTGACGCCTCGGATACATTCAAACAGGCATATATAAATGCCAAGGCAAAAGACATCGAGATCATAAATAGCCCTGTAGGGATGCCGGGAAGGGCCATCGTGAATAACTTTATTAAAAAAATACGATTAGGGGAAAAGCATCCCCTGAGATGTCCTTTCCAATGCATCAAGACCTGCGATGTTTCGTCCAGCCCTTACTGCATCATCTCGGCCTTGTTCAGCGCCTTTAAGGGGAACCTCGAATCAGGATTTGCATTTGCAGGCAGCAATGCCTACCGGGCAACGAAAATAATGTCGGTGAAGGATGTCTTCAGGGAGCTGAAGTCCGAATTCATCAATGCGAAACGGAATGAAATCTAATTCCGGTTTCGGGTACATTTCAAATAAAAACCGTAATTTACTTATTTATTTGTACCTTTGCACGCTTTTATGAAGATAACGATTCTTCTGTCCATTACAATATTTATCATATCGCTCAGTTAAATCCCGATCTATTCATTGAAGTTATGACAGGGTGCTGCATTCAGCGGTTATACCTTGTGAACATTTATTTTACATTAATACCAATTAAACTATTATGACTTTTGAAGATTTAAATCTTATTAAACCCTTGCTTGACTCAGTCAGTAAGGAGGGTTACACTACACCTACCAAAATCCAGCAACAATCCATTCCACATATACTTTCAGGTAAAGATCTATTTGGATGTGCTCAGACCGGAACCGGGAAAACCGCCGCTTTTGCATTGCCAATACTGCAAAGGCTGGCACTTGACAAGAATACATTGCAAACCCCGGGTATTAAGGCGCTTATCTTGGCTCCGACACGGGAACTGGCAATCCAGATCGATGAAAGTTTCCGTACCTATGGAGCGGGAACCGGCTTGAAATGCACCTGTATCTATGGAGGAGTATCCCAGCAAATGCAGGTAACCAGGCTGAAACGCGGAGTAGAAATTATCATTGCCACTCCGGGAAGACTGCTGGACCTTATTCAGCAGCGATTTATCAACCTTGACAAAATACAATATCTTGTCCTGGATGAAGCGGACAGGATGCTTGACATGGGGTTCGTGCCGGATATAAAACGGATCGTCGCCATGTTACCAGTAAAGAGGCAGACCCTGTGTTTTGCCGCAACCATCAACCCGCAGATCAAGAAATTGGCAGGATCTATATTAACGTCTCCGGTCATGGTTTCTGTCACCCCAGAAACTGAAATTACGGGATTGATATCACAATCAGTATATTATGTCCGCAAAGAAGACAAACGGAATTTACTCAGGCATGTCATGCAAAGTAACAACATCGGAAATGCCCTGGTATTTACCCGGACAAAGCATGGTGCCGACCGGGTTGCAAGGGATTTGAACAGGAGCGGAATTACAGCAGAAGCCATCCACGGAGACAAATCGCAAAACAAGCGCGAGAGTAGCCTTAAGGGTTTCCGGAGCGGGCATATCCGTGTTTTGGTCGCAACTGATGTTGTCTCCCGGGGAATCGACATCGACAGTCTTAGTCATGTCATCAATTTTGAGATCCCGGAGGAACCGGCTACTTATGTTCACCGCATAGGCAGGACCGGCAGGGCGGGTGCAACAGGCACGGCCATGTCATTCTGTTCCGGGGAAGAGAAAAAATATCTTGCCGATATCCACAAAGTGATACACAAGGAAATAAATGTTGTCAGGACACACCCCTATTCCTGATAATTATTTATAGAACAAATATATAGGGGAACATTTATTATTACAACGATGAAAAAAGGTACAGTTAAATTTTTTAATGAAAGCAGAGGATTCGGATTTATCAAGGTTGATGGAACCGGTGAAGATGTGTTTGTACACAAATCAGATGTGCATGGCACGATCCGTGAGAATGACATAGTGGAGTTTGAAGTTCAGAAGGGTCAAAAAGGGCTGAATGCTGTTGACGTCAAAGTTGTCCGGTAAAAATTACCGGGTACTCAAGGGAAAAAGAAGTAGTTTGTAAAAGATGTCTTTCCGGAGTTAATCTCTGAAAAAACATCGCTAATAGAAACATCGTATTAGCTAATTTGAATGATCACATTTGAAAAAATGGGCATCAGCAGGGAGATCTTGCTGGCCATTAAGGACCTGGGATTTGAAGAACCCATGCCTGTACAGGAAAAGGTAATCCCCTTGCTTTTGGGTGAGAGGACTGATATCGTTGCGCTCGCCCAGACAGGAACCGGTAAGACGGCTGCCTATGGACTGCCTTTACTTCAACAGGCTGATACAGCCAATCATCTGCCCCAGGCATTGATCCTGAGTCCTACCCGCGAGCTTTGTGTCCAGATAGCAGGTGATCTCAACGATTTTGCCGCCTATATCGATGACTTTCATGTTCTTCCGGTCTATGGAGGAAGCAGTATAGATGGTCAGATCAAGGCACTGAAAAGGGGGGTGCAGATCGTCGTGGCCACACCGGGCCGTTTGCTTGACCTGATGCGGCGTAAGGCCATAAAGTTAAAGGAGGTCAGGACTGTTGTACTGGACGAAGCAGATGAAATGCTCAACATGGGGTTTCTTGATAGTATCAATGAAATTCTTGCAGAAGTTCCGGAAGGCAGGAACACCCTTCTATTCTCAGCGACCATGCCGGACGAAGTAGCCGTTATTGCCAGGAAATACATGAACAACCCGGTCGAGATAAACATAGGCAACCGTAACTCCGGCGCTGAAAATATCAAGCACCTGTATTATACTGTTCATGCCAGGGATAAATACGCGGCACTGAAACGGATCATTGACTTTTATCCATCCGTTTACGGGATCATCTTTTGCCGTACCCGCATGGATACGCAGGAAATCGCCGACAAGCTGATCGCTGATTCTTATGATGCAGAAGCGCTTCACGGAGACCTTTCTCAGGCACAGCGCGACAGTGTCATGCAAAAGTTCAGGATGCGGCATCTCCAATTGCTGGTTGCTACGGATGTGGCAGCCCGGGGACTGGATGTAGATGATTTGACCCATATCATCAATTATTCCCTTCCGGATGATATTTCAGTATATACCCACCGAAGCGGAAGAACCGGCCGTGCAGGTAAAGCAGGCACCTCCATCGCGATCATCAACCTGAAGGAAAAACATCTGATCCGGCAAATTGAAAAGTTGATTAAAAAACCGTTCGTTGCTGCGAAAGTCCCTGGCGGACGGGAAATCTGTGAAAAACAGCTTTTCAACATGATCAACAAAATGGAAAATGTCGAGATCGAGCATTCTGAAATCGACCCCTATCTGCCCGTGATTTACCGGAAGCTCGAATGGATGGAAAAGGAGGATATCATCAAACGGTTCGTGGCACTCGAGTTCAACCGTTTCCTCGATTATTACCGGAACGCGAAAGATATCAATGTATATGAAGAAAAAGGGAAGGAATCCGGAAGGGACAATGGAAGAAGCGACAGAGGCAGGACAGAGGTTACTTCATTTTCCCGGTTGGCGATCAATGCCGGAAAAGCCGACGGATTGTATCCCAACAACCTGATTGAACTGGTTAATGCTTACACCCCCGGGAAAAGGATCCGTATAGGAGAAATCACCCTCGGCAAGAATGACGGGATTTTCGAGGTTGATCAAGAATTTGCAGGTTTTCTGGTAAAAGCCCTGGCCGGTGCTGAATTCAATGGCAGGGATATTACAGTAGGGTTTGCCCAGGGGGAGTCAAAAGTGACTTTCAATGAGCGCCGTTTCTTTAAAAGTAAAGGAGAAAGCAGATACGGCAAGGGTTTTAAGAAAAACGACCGAGACTTTTCAAGTGACCGGAAATGGGATAAGAAGAAGAAAAAGAAAAAATAGCCAAAACAAAGTCACTGAAAATTAGATCATTAGACAAAAATAAGGGTAAAATAGCCAAAAGTGCAAATTTTAAAGCACTGATAATCAACAATCTTTCCTCTAATCTTTCACCATTTCTATAGACTTTCTATAGACTCTCTATAGACTTTCTATACCCATCCTTCGCTCATGGTTCGCTCATGGTTCGCTTAGCGTATATCTGCACTCACTTTTTTTAGGTAAGGTCATAGAATTCCATATTGAGCCAAAGCCGTTCAAAAACACATATCCAGAGACAAAGAAAAATAATTCAGGAGGTAGGTGGAGATATTTCCTGAATTCTTTACATCCTATAGTCCAGCGTTTGTATATACTTGCAGGACTTTAGCATTGATAAATTCCTTCAGTTCCTTCTTGTAATTGGATCTGGATTTTTGTGATTTATGTGCGATTTGGTCTAATCCAATGATCAATCTGTCAATATCATTTTCAGTGTTTTCAATTCCAAGGCTTATACGTGCCAGACCAGGCAAATTTATCGCGGGAAAAAGTCTTATAAGATGGTGTTGAAATATCTCCAGTGAAGGCCCTACCTTAAGCAGATGCTTTATTAATATATGAGAACAGTGACAACCATAACGCACACCAATCCCAGCCTGTGCCAGCTTTTTGGCCACCCTGTCTGGAAACATCTTCTTAATTGCGAAAACAATAACACCCCCTTTCTGATCAAATTCAGGCAGCTCAGGGTCCTGAATCCCAAAAATTCTTAACCCCTGAATCTGTGATAGACCCTGTAGCGCCCGATTAGTTAATGTTTTCTCTTTCTTTTCGATCAGGTCCAAACTGATCCTCTGCAATAATATAATGGCTTTCCCTAAGGCGGCAATACCTGCTGTATTTTCTTCCCCGGATGATCTGATGGTTGCAAATTCTATATCAGGAAAACAAAGAAGCCCTTTCCTGGCCACGAGTACTCCGCATCCAAAAGGAGCATATACTTTGTGGGCAGAGAAGGACATAAAGTCAATTCCCCATCCTTCCATGTCAACCTTGCGATGGGCTACCAATTGAGCTGCATCCACCAGTAATTGCGCACCATATTTATGAACCAACCGGCAAATAGCTGCCAGATCGTTAAAGACACCGAGAACGTTTGATGCGCCGCTCACGGCTACAAGCTTTATTCTTTGATTTCCATGCTTATGATTATGATTGTAAGCACAAAGAATGGTCTCCAAGTCATTGAAATCTATGAAGCCGTTCCTGTCGATCTGCAGCCTGATAAGTGTAAAACCTTTAAGTATCCTCCATGGCAGGTCATTTGAATTATGTTCGAGCAGTGTATTGACAATTACCGGTTCAATATCCTGGAGGCTTTCATGGCTTAAGCTATCTGCTACCAGATTAATACCTTCAGTTGTGTTGGAGGTGAAGATAATATCATAATTAGTCTTGGATGCATTCAGCAACCCTGCGATAGCGACCCTGGTTTCAGAGATAATTTCCTGCTGAACCCGAACAGGCTGACATAATGCCTCTATTACAGTATCATAGATCGGCGTAAATGTAGGCGTGCTTGCAGCATTATCCAGATTCACATAGGTCTTATATCCTTCTGCTGTTGGCACCTCAATATTCCGTCCGATCCGTGTCTTCAGCAGTTCTTTCAGAAGTTCTTCCCCGCTGAATTTTTCCAGCTCATCATGATATGAAGCTCCGGCAGGTAAATATTTTTCAAACGAATCATCCTGAAAACCATTGATCATGAATTGTCGGATCAATAGTAATGCTTTGGCAAAAACAATGATGTTGACGATTCCAGGGGTACCCGCCTCAAATCTGTGGGGTGCCTTTTCCCAGATGACCCAATTTTTTGACACCAGTCTGGCCGTGCCTCCTCCTGCCTGAAACCGGATACCTTTGGGAATGGCATTTCTTTTGACAACAAGTGCATGTACACCCAGTGAAAGTCCGATTTCCCGGCTTGATATCACCTGGTAAGCTGATGGGGCAAGTAACGGTTTGAGAGCTTTTGCTCTTAAGGGAGAACAAAAAATGACAACATATTTTCTTTTGTTCAAGCCTAAGTACTCTAAGACGATTTCCCTGGCCTGCTCAAACAGGCGTGTGGTGACCTGTGAGTTATGGCCACTGCCGCGGTGGACATTGGAATAGGTTTCCAGGGTTGCATGCATTGCAAGCTGAATCTCTTCAAAGGCTTTCTTTTCTAAATCGTCATCAGCCATCTGTTATCTTATAATGATTAATCTTTTCTTCAGTGTCTCTTTTTTATGGATCCGGTTCTGTAATTAATTTTCAGATAATGTTACAATCATTTGGTCAAATCTTTCTTTGATGACTCCACTGAAATTTGTTTCTGAGAGGCGGAATGAATTTCCCCATCCAGACAGGTCCGCATAGAATAACTTTATTATAATCGGTTAATTTATAATTAACCGGCGGGATACCCAGATGTATGTTCATCAGAAAAAACAGAAATATATTTAAGCGGGGTCTTATCATCTCAATATCACATGATAATGATTCCGCTATCTTGTTGGCCAGATATTTGTTACTCCCTTTTCTTGAATAGTAAACTACGATTGCATTCATGTTTTAAGAGGATTTCCTGCTCGTAAATGTACACAGGATATTTAACATCGTTTATTGAGTTTTAGCAATTTAAGGTTCATTTAACGAGAGGACTTCGTGATAAATCCCTGCTGCCGGGTTTTACAGATTAGCTGCACTGCCCATTTTCCTGATTGAGCTGACGGGGGAAGGCCGCCACCAGGGAAAAGCCATTGACCTACCATATAAAAATTCTGAAGTTTCGGCAAGTACATTTTCAGCGATTTCATCATGTTTTCCTTTGATGGCAGGAATCCTTCATAAGCCCCCTCTTTCACGCCGGTATATCTGACATTGGTTTTCGGCGTTGCTATATCTACAATCTCAATAGATTCTGTGATCCCGGGATAAATCTTTTCCAACCAAACTGTTGCATCTTTTTGTATTTGCTCTTTTTCTTTCAGATATTTCACGCCTTCAAGATTCTCCCAGGTTTTCCAGGGACTTTCATAGCGCATGACAATTGTGGTCTTTCCTTTTGGAGCCATGGTATCATCATAGGAATAATTCATGACAGAAAAGCCGTTATCCAGAAGTGTTTTCCCGATTGCCACCCCTTTTGCACAGCAAAAAATTACCGGCGCATCTGATTTTACAATTACATTAATTCCGAATGAAACCTGGACCAGGGGTTTGAAAAGCTCCCAGTTTTTGTAAGCATGGTCAAATTTCTTTGAAAGATATTTACCCTCCAGCATTTTAAAGATCGTTGTGTATCCATCTGCAGCACTGATCACATAATCCGCCGGGATGATGGTCCCGTCTTCCAGGATCACTCCCCTGACCTTATCCTCTTCCACGAGTATTTTCTCCACTTTCTTTTTACAGGACAACTTGCCGCCAAGTTTATTGAACTTCTCCACCATCCTTTGTGCCAATGGATAGGATCCGCCTTTAATGTATCCGGCATTTTTCTGGTTAAACCATCCCAGCATGAATAGGAACGCAAGGGCAGAAAAATTCTGGTCTCCGTACATAGCATACAAGGCAGATCTGATCTTTTCGCTTTTAAAGTTCAGTTTATCGAAGTACTCCCTACAGGTCAGTCTGCCATATCTCTGTACTACTATTAAGAGAGGTAACATCTTGGGCAGCAACCTGATGTAATCAAGAGGGCTGCGCAATTCAGGTGGCAAAGAAAATGGTTCAATTGATGCGCTTTTTCTCATTTCTTTGCACATTTTCCGGATAGGAATTTCGTCTCCGGGGGCAATCTTAAGAAGATACTTTTCCCAACGTTCAATATTTGTATAGATGATGAATTTATTTCCGTTGGCATCCATGATTTGTGAATGTATTTCATGGTCAATAATTTCGGTATGATCATTAAGGACATTCGTTTCTTTCCAGATATCATGAAAGGCTCCTTTGGATGTCCCGACGAGCCAGTGAAGACAGTAATCGAAATGAAATTTCCTGCGCTCCCATGCAGTACATTGCCCGCCTGCAACCGAATGCATTTCAAGGATCTCTGTATCAAATCCATTCATGGCTGCGTATATCCCGGCTGATAAACCCGCAATTCCCCCTCCGATTATAACAACTTTTGGTTTCATCATCATTGATTTTCAGTCAAAAGTAAGGACAGACAAGCTGCCCGACAATATATTGCAGCCGAATGGCAGGAAAATCCCGGTAAGAGCCGCTTTTCAGGTGACGAATGTCTTTTGTGGTTCATGAAAACAAAGAATATTCTTATTTCCCTTTTGCCTTCATGTCAATCCTTAATTTGATAAACTGAATGATCTCACGGGCAATATTTTTGTTGCATGCCTTCTCAAGACCTTCAAATCCAGGGGAAGAGTTGACCTCACAAATCTTAAAACCATCGCCATCAAAAAGAAGATCAATCCCTGCAATATCGAGATCAAGGATCCTGGCGATCTCAAGGGTAAGCCATTCAATTTCAGGGGTGATATCAAATTTTGTGATGGTTCCTCCTCTTGAGTAATTGGCCTTAAAACTACCGTCAGAAGATGTTCTGACCATGGCCCCGACAATTCTCCCCCCTACCGTAACGACACGAAGATCTCTTCCATGGCTCGTATTGATAAATTCCTGAAAGATCAGGTTGACGTTGGGGTTGGAATTCTCAATCATGTGCATGAGTTCATCCAGTGAGTTATGTGTTTCGCAAAGAAAGACCCCGCTCCCTTGAGAGCCAGAAAGAGTTTTTACAACCACAGGGAAGCCAATATGTTTCGCAACAATATCCAGGTTGAGCGGAAATTTAGCTAGCATCGTCTTTGGAATTGGCATGCCTGACTCTGCCAATACCTGCAATTGATAAAGCTTATCTTTGACAATATCAATCGAGTTTGCGGAATTAAAAGAATAGATGCCGAGTTTTTCGAGGTGCCGGATCAGGGCCAGTGCAAAGTATGTCGTACCGGCACCCATTCTTGGCAGGATGAAATCAGGAAGGGAAGTCGAGACATCATTAACAAAAATGCTTTTCCTGTCATCACGGTTAACGATGATCTCTATCTGCTCAGGCTTGAAAACTTGGATATCGACTCCTAAACTTTTGCCCTCCTCGACAATTTTATTTATCTCATAGATCTCAGGTTTGATAAGAAAATCGGAATGTTTGTGCAGAATCCAGCCCAGCATTTTTGTTGTATGGAAAGGTTATGATGAACTTTCAGACAGGTTGTTCGATGAATTTTCTAAGTTTCTTCTGACTGGCTTTTTCACTTTCATACACTATTTTAATCCCATCACCAAGAGCTTTTTCAATATCCCTTATATCCTTGACAAGCCTGAACATACCAGTGATCTCCACAGATGCAGCCTGGTCAGTTCCCCAGAGTGCGCGATCTAGTGTAATGTGACGTTCGACAAAGGATGCACCGAGGGCTACTGCAGCATAGGTAGGTGCCAGTCCTGTTTCATGACCAGAATAGCCAATGGGAATATCTTTGTACTTATCTGAAAATGAACGTATCACCTGCAGATTCAGCTCATTTACTTTACAGGGATAAGATGAAGTAGACTGGGCCAGGAGGATTTTCCCTTTGTCTATTTTGGAAATGGCTCTTTCAATTTCTTCAAGCGTAGACATACCGGTCGAAATAATTACCGCTCTTCCGGTGCGGCTAATCTTCCGTATTAACCCTTCATCAGTAATGGTCGCAGATGCTATCTTATAAATCACCGGATTAAATTGTTCAATAAAATCAACGGATTCTTCATCCCAGGTGGATGCAAACCATTGGATGCCTCTATGTTTGCAATAGCTATCAATTTCCTCGAATTCTCTTAACCCGAATTCAATTTTCCGGCGATAGTCGATATACGTCATCGTACCCCATGGTGTTTGCCGCTCAATGTACCACTGATCCGGAGGAGTACATAGTTCAGGCGTTCTTTTCTGGAATTTAACTGCATCGCATCCTGCAAAGACTGCGCCATCTATCAGTTTCTTTGCCATTTCCAGCGAACCGTTATGGTTTATCCCGATTTCAGCTATGATATAAACGGGTTCACCATCACCGATGACGCGGTTTCCAATCTGAACTTTTCTTCTTGAATTCATAACGATTGTTGTTTGTTTGAAATGATGATTTCTGCAAATTCTCTGAAAGCCCCGAATCCACCTTTATTTTCTGTGACTATATGAGCGATATCAAGGATCATGGGCATGGCATCGGCTGGGGCACCCGATAAGCCAACATGCTGCATAATCTCCATGTCGTTAACATCATCTCCCATATAAGCAATCTGTTCTAATGAAAGCTCCCTTCTTAAAAGAATTTCCTTCAGGACTTTGTATTTATTTTTACTTTCTGGATGATACTCGTTGATTTTCAATTTTTTTACCCTTGTAAGGACTATTTTTGAATTCTCTCCTGTTATGATACCTGTTTCGACATTCACCAGTTTTTGCAGCCTTTCAACTCCCATTCCATCCCGCAATGAAAAACGTTTCATTGCTTCCCCTGATGAAGAATAATAAACACCGCTGTCTGTCAGGACGCCATCGCAATCCGTTAACAGGAGGGTTATCTTTTTTGCTCTTTCGTTAATATCTTCTGATTTCAATTTCATATTATATCTTTTACCAGCATGTCCAGCCACCATCTACCACAAGGTTTGACCCGGTCATATATGCCGATGCATCACTGGCCAGAAAAACCAGAGCACCCATGTAATCTCCCGCTTCTGCCATCCTGCCCAGGGGTGTTTTCTTTTCATAATTTTCAATAAAATAATTACTCTGATTGTTTTTTATACCTCCCGGCGAAAGCGTATTGACTCTTACCCCGCTTTGACCCCAGTAAGCGGCAAGATATCTACTTAGCATGATCACACCCGCCTTGGTCACTGGATAAGCAGGTGGCTTAAAAAATGACTGGGAGCCATCGGGTTCTTTATAAAGGTTTTGATCAGGGGCTGTAATACCATAGGTAGAACTGATATTGATAATACTACCTGACTTCTGTTTTTTCATCTGTTCACCGATGATCTGGGAGCAAAGAAAGACGCCTGTTAGGTTAACATCGATAGATTTTTGCCATAATTCAAGTGGGTAATTTTCAAATTTTGACTGTTCGGTCGCAGCTTTCGGATCTTCAAACATATCGTTGATGGCAGCATTATTTACCAGCACGTCAACTCTCAGGAAATTGATAAGCACTTCTTTCAATAACCCGGTAACAGATTCCTTTTTTGTTACATCCAGATAATGACCCATCGAGTAGTCGAGACTATAAGTGGCAAAATCATTGCATTTCTTTTCATCGAGATCAGTAACAATGACATGGGCGCCGGCTTCGTTCAGTGCTATGCAATGTTTTTGTCCCATTAGCCCCAAGGCCCCGGTCACAATGGCAACCTTGCCTTTTAAGGAGAAGAGATTGTTCATTTTTGTCATTATTTCCAGGGCTTTGTGTTAAAACCGGATGTCTTTCTGAAAGTAGGTTGCACTGGGATACCTTTAATCTGCTCTGCGACTGTGTTATTTTCAACGGCTTGTCTTAAAAGTGACAGGGATTCTCTGTATGCAGATAAGGTATATTCAATATCCTGGATGGAATGAGAAAAGCTCATATTGTGCATGCCTGACCAAAGAATTCCACGTTTGATCATTTCCTGCTGCACAAATGATTTCAAGATCAGGGGATCACCTGCTTTTTCATCAAAGGTGATCATTGTCCTGAAATTATAACCTATTGCCCTTGTATAATCCATGCCAAGTTCATTAGCCAGTTCATTGTATCTTTCTTTTAATATTCTTCCCGTGGAAGAGAGTGATTGAATTACATCTTTCTCCTGCATTTCCCGGATAGTTGCTATGATCGCAGCCAATGACAATGCTTCTCCGCCAAAGGTTGTAAAGAAAAACACCTGATTTTCAAGAACCTGCATCAGTTCTTTTTTACCTGTCAGGACCGAAACGGGCATGCCATTGGCAATTGCTTTGGAAAAAGTGGCCAGATCAGCTTCAATTCCAAAATATTCCTGGGCGCCTCCTAGAGCCATCCTGAAGCCTGTCCACATTTCATCGAATATCAATACGATCCCTTTCTCTTTGCACAGCTCAGCTACATTATGGAGAAAATTGTCCTTTGGGGCTTCAAAAACGACAGGTTCAAGGATGACTGCAGCCACATCATCATCTATGGAGTAAATAAGTGAATTCAGATCATTGAAAGAAAAAGTATAAGTGAGGTTTTTTACAACTTCTGGGATACCTGCATTCAATCCAATAGTCGAGACATACCAGTCATGCCATCCGTGGTAGCCGCAACACAATACCTTGTTCTTCCCGGTATATGCCCTTGCAATTCGGATGGCGGCGCTGGTCACATCTGCACCCGATTTGCTGAAACGCACTGACTCAGCATTGGGAATAATCTCCCTAAGCATTTCTGCTACCTCAACCTCGAGGGGATGCATGAGAGAAAAAGTGATCCCATCCTCCAGCTGTTTTTTAATTGCCTCGTTAACTGCGGGATAGGCATACCCCAGTGAAAGAGGGCCTATACCCATATTATAATCGATGTATTCGTTACCATCAGCATCCCAGACATGCGATCCTTTACCTTTTACAAGATATTTTGGAGCCAGCCCGTTAACATACTGGGTAGGCCCTTTCGCAAGGGTTTGTGAAAAACACGGGATCAGTCCTTTAGCTCTTTCGTAGAGTTCATTCGATCTTTTAATGACCGGATAATCCTGGTTAAATCTTATTTTATTCGGCATAAATCAGTGTCTTAATACGTTTTGCCAGTGAATCTCCGTCAAGACCATGGAATTTCAATGCTTCGGCAGGTGATCCACAGGCAGGGTAGCCATCGATAGAAAATATTGTAAAGTCTAAGTGATCTAAACTTCCCATATCTTTTAATTCAGAAAGTAGAAATTCGCCGAGACCCCCTGGACGGGCATGATCTTCGATCACGAAAATCTGATCATGCTTTGTTGTGATTCCTTTCAACCAGTCATGATCAGATATATTAAGCCAGGGCAAGTTGACTACTTCCAGATCAAAATCCTCACAGGCGAGAATCTCCGCTGCCACCAAAGCTTCATTCAACATCACCGGCCCATAGCCAATAATGACAGCATCCTTTCCTTCCCTTAGAACTACTCCCTTTCCCCTTTCCAGCCAGTAGGATCGCGGTAAATGAATTTCACGGGGCGACGGACCAATATTCATCCTGATCACGCAGTTGGAAACTGCCTTGTTTACGCAATAATCAACTAGCATGAAGGTTTCATTGGGGTTACAGGGTTGTAAAATCTCCACATTCGGAAGCGCTCTCACCAGGGAAATATCCCTTATACTTTGATGTGATTTTCCTGGCCCGGCCGGTATCAACCCTGCATAATGGAAAGCATAGATGATCTTATGGTTCTCGGTGCAATTATTGTATATCTGTTCATTGGCCCTTGAGGAAAGAAAGCTGGCGAATGAATTTACGACCGGTAGAAATCCCATCTTTGCAAGTCCACCGGCCATTGAGACCATGTCCTGTTCAGCAATTCCGTTCTCGATAAACCGACCTGGATAAGCATATTCGAAATAGCGTAAACGACAATCCGAAGAGAGATCAGCATCCAGAACAACCAAATCTTTTTTTGTCTCCCCTGCTTTCAGCAAAGCTTTGCCATAAGCTTCCACCACATATTCACTGGTATTTTTCAGGTTTGCATGTAAAGGTGCAGCTGAGCTAACAGGTTCACCCAGGGCATTGTAAAGAGAGACAGGAGGTAATTTCTTCTTAAGGTAATCAATATCTGTCGTCCTGATTGACGAATATCCCTTACTATTCAGATAAACATTGATACGTTTAATGACCTCCTCAAAAGCTTTAGTGAATGATTCGTCGTCGGGTGCTCCTGCGTGCCATGGGTATAAGCCATTTCCCTGTTTCAATGAATAAGGATGCTCCATGAAAGACACTCCTTTGCCTTTAATGGTATCTGCGATGATAAATTTTGGCTTATCGGTAATATTCTTTATTTCCCTGAAGGTCTTATCAATAGCGGAAAAATCATGTCCGTTTATCCGAACAAGGTGCCAGCCAAAACTCCGTATCTTCGATTCAAAATCACCGAGAGAGATGATTTTCTCGACCGGGCGGTCAGACTGTACTTTATTATGATCCATAATGACCGTCAGGTTGGTAACATTTTGTTGGACACATGCCTGGAGAGCCTCATAATTCTGTCCTTCCTGGAATTCCCCGTCGCCAGTCATAACATAAACATCGCCAATGAGGTTCCGGTTCTTTTTGGACCATGCCATTCCCCTGGCTTTAGATATGCCCATTCCAAGCGAACCTGAATTGGCCTCAATTCCTTTTATCCTTACATCGGGATGACCGTCAAGGCCTCCGATCCTCCGAAGCCTAAGTATCTGGTGTACAGATAAGATACCCAATGAGTACAGGATAGAATAGAGCCCTGGAACATCATGACCCTTGGATGAAAAATATATATCCCGGTTCGGACTGTCAAAGCCTTCATCCATTATGTTCAATTCCTTATAATAGAGCCATGCGACGATGTCCATTGAACTTAAGCTCGATCCGAGATGTCCAGACCCTGCATTCTTAACCATGGCAAGGGTATTTGCTCGGCACATATCAGAAATAATCGAGATCTCATCATAATAGTCGTGTTCCAGTGCCAATATCCTCCTGAACTCATCATATGGAATAATTTCAAGCTTCATAGGGTTCTTTTTTTAGTTTAAAGTCACGGATAGTATTTAGTTCATTAAGATGATTTTCATACCAGTACCGTCCATAATACTGTTTGTTTAAAGTTGCAATTTCAGGGTGTGTTTCAATCAGGTCCATGATATCCATAAAAGTAAACTGTGGATTCTTTGGAAACAAATGTTCAAAAACTTCACGGATGAAGTAATAATCTTCTTCATAATCAATGGTCCACCTGTGAGTCATGAAATAGTTCACACTGTTCGGTAAAGCAACATTGCCTATCCTGAAAATATTCCTGTTTTCCCAGATATAAGGGGTTGTATGTTCTCTTTCAAAGCCACGTGTTGCATATAGCCATGCATATTCCAGTGCCTTGAATGTCATAATCTCGACATCATTTCCATCAGGATAGGAGGCAGGATGAAGGTTGCTTACAAAGTCGTAAGAAGATTCGTTTTGGAGAAAATACCCAATCACACGGTCAATAATTGCCGGATCGATCAGGGGACAGTCTGATGGAATTTTTACTACAGCCTCGGCATTATAATGTTGAGCCAGTTTATAATGCCTGTCAAGCAAGTCGTTCAGATCACCCCTGAAGCATAAGATGTTTTTCTCCAGGCAGAGTTGTTCTATGGGGTCATCTTCGGGTGTAATCGAAGTAGCAACTATTATCGTTCCCGCGAGTTTAGATCCTCTTACCCTTTCGATCATTCTGAATAATAATGTCTCCTCGCATAAAGGTAAAAGTACCTTACCGGGTAACCGGGTGGATGAAGTTCTTGCCTGTATTGCTGTTACAACCTTCATAAGGATCAGGAATAAGATTTAAAACTATAATTATTAGCAAGTAACAAGTAGCTTTTCTTTGTCAAGAAATGTGATTTCAGAGCTTTCCAGCAGATATTTTCTTGAAATTCTTGCAATTTCGCTGGCCGAGTTTCCTCCGTTTTGTATCGGTGTCAGCTTTTTCAGATAATCCATCCTGAACTTTGAATGAACCTCCTTTCCCAATGCCATCCCGATGTACACAACAGAGGAATAATAAGTCACGAGAACATCACAATTCGCAATCAGGGGATTTATGTTCATATTTGTAAGGACCAGCGCGTTGGGAGCATATTTCCTGATTTCCTGTTCAGATCGTTCCCAGTTTTCATTCGGATGAAGTTTGAAGATGACCTGACGGCCATCTGCAATTTTCAGCACCATCTGAATGAACTTTTTGCGGTTTTCGTAGTTCAGTGTCTCCCTTCTGTCGGAAGTGGCTGCTAAAACGAAATTTCGGTAAGGAAGGTTGTTTTCTAAATATTGAACAGCATTATCAAAGTTGGGGATTCCCGTAACCCTGATCCTGGCCGGATCAACACCTTTAGAGATAAACAGATCTCGGTATCCTTCCGAAGCCACAAAGAACAGACAATAGTTACCGGAAAGGCCTGTCATAGAGGTACCTGCTATCCACCGGGGCAATGAAAGATTCCTGGCCATATGAAATCCTGACAGGTGAAGATCAGATCGTAGTTATTTTCCTTTGCCTGATAATCAGTTTTAAGATGATTGGATTTGAAATAATTTTCGGTTTGTTGACGGAACTTGCCACCCATGATCGTAAAGTCGAGGAATCCTTTTTGAACCAGAAAACCTATTACACCCGTTGAATAGAAAGAGGAAAAATAACAATCGCAATCTGCAAAGTATTCTGAAATCTTATGCATCATCGTCGTCTGATTCAACGACCCGCCAATAAACAGGATCTTCTTTTTCATGCCTTATCTGCAGTTCTAAAATAATGTAATACAAAAATATCTCGTTAATAATTGCCATCTATATATTCAATTAGAATTTATTGTTAAGATATTGTTAACGAGTATAATCATCAGACTTTTGTCCTTCTTTTATCATCTTCTAGATTAATTAATCATTAAATGAAGGGTCAGATTGTTAAAAATTCTTGTCCTCTGATCCTAGTCCTTATTTTTGCATTATGAATGCATTATTTTTTGGTATACTCATAGGACTAACCATAACTATCTCGATTGGCCCGGGATTCATGGCCCTGTTTCAGACCAGCTTGGTTCGTGGATTTAATGCAGGATTTATACTCGCAATGGGAATCTTAGTGAGCGATCTTATGATTATCGTCCTGAGCTATTTCGGGTTATCGACATTGATTTATAAAGGAGATTATAAAATCATGGGTATTGTTGCGGGGATTATCCTGATGGTGATGGGGGGCGTTTCTTTTTTCAGTAATCCTTTGATGATAGAGAAGAAAAGTATAACTGTGTTTCGAAATAGTCTCCCTGTCCTGTTGATCAAAGGTTTTCTGATTAATATATCGAATCCTTTTAATGTCATTTTCTGGATTGGGATTACAGGCTTTGCTGCAAAGAAGTGGGGAATGCAGAGCAGTAATATTGTTCTCTTTTTTGCTGGCATATTGGTAACAGAGTTCATTACTGATCTTCTCAAATGTTACCTTACAGAACTGTTAGGCAAGATTTTGGTTTCCAAATGGGTCATATGGATGAATAAGATCCTGGGATTTACCTTGTTCTGTATCGGGATTTTTATTATTTTCAAAGTCGGATGATCTCTGGATAAAAGCATGACAAAAAATTACAATCTATCATTTCTTACAACATTATCACCTCCCAATTCAACTTTTTTGTAATTTTGTAAGGTAAACTTACAAGATAACAAACCAAGTTTAACAACATATATGAACACAACAGAATTATCTTCATCCCTGCGTTCGGTCATATCCGCCCTGCATAAAGGTTTGCGCAGGCAGTTGCAATCTGTCAGCTCCTTTTCAATGACTGAACTGGAAACGATAAGGTATTTAATTCGTAACGATAAACTCCTCCCCACAGAACTGGCTGCTCTGACTAAGATTAAAACACAATCCATGTCGCAGATATTAAAAAAAATGGAAGAACGGGGGATTATCAAGCGCACTCCCTCTACAGACGATAAAAGAAAAGTCTATATCTCTCTTTCTTCCACCGGAAAAAAAATAATAGAAAAGGCAAGGTATGAGAAAGACGAATGGTTGAAAGGGGTAATCAAACATTCACTCACGGACAAGGAAAAAGATTTGCTCGTTAAGGCTTTACCAGTTTTACAAAAAATTGCCGAAGTAAAATGAAGTTGGATCTTAATAAGACTAAAATTTCAGGTTGGTAAAGTTAAAGTCCGGTGGCAATGAATAAAAAAATAAGCACATTCAGGGCTCTCAGGAGCCGGAACTTCGCTTTGTACTTCACGGGGCAGTCGATCTCCCAAATCGGCACCTGGATGCAAAACACAGGTGTGAGTTGGGTTATTTATTCAATGACCCATTCCACTTTTATGTTAGGACTGGCAGTATTTTCGTTGCTGTTTCCGAGGTTCGTACTGTCTTTATTCGGAGGTATTGTTTCAGACCGGTACAATCGATACAAAATATTGCTGATCACACAGATCGCTTCCATGATACAGGCTGCATTGTTAGCGACACTGACCCTTTCAAATCACTACACCGTTTGGGAATTACTAGCACTCAGCGCTATGCTTGGCGTTATCAACGCCTTTGATTCACCCGCCCGTCAGCCACTGGTCCATGAGTTGGTATTCGATAAGGATGACCTTCCTAATGCCGTTGCCCTTAATTCTTCCATGGTAAATTTTGCCAAGATCGTGGGACCGGCAATATCCGGAATCATCCTGGTGAAATTCGGAGCAGGAATTTGTTTTCTTATTAATGCCATCAGCTTTATGGCTGTGATCATTTCTTTGTTATTCATGAAGTTACCGCCAAACAATGATATAAGGCCGGTAAAGAAGAAAATTACAACTGAGCTTACAGATGGTTTCAAATATATCAGGCGAACGCCCGACTTAGGCTTAATATTACTTATGGTCTCAGTTGTAAGCCTGCTGGTTTTGCCGTATGAAACCTTAATGCCGGTATTTGCCAAGGTGGTCTTCAAAGGCGATGCCTCTACTTTTGGATATATCAGAAGTTTTATAGGAATCGGGGCTATTGTGGGGACAGTTTTCCTGGCCTCCTTAAAACCAGGCGCCGATCTGAAGTTTGTTCTGCTCACAAACACTATTATCCTGGGAATTGGACTTATCTTCTTCTCGCTTGTCACCAATTTCCAAATTGCGATGGCATTTGCCATTATCTTTGGATTCGGAGCTATGGCACAAACAACAGTTTGTCTCACAATCCTGCAGATTCAGACAGAGGAAAAGATGAGAGGGCGTGTCATGAGTTATTTATTAATAGCTATGACCGGAACATTACCCATAGGAGGTTTGATCGTGGGAGCCATTTCACAGCATATCGGCGCACCTTATACCCTGTGTGGCCAGGGGTTCCTGGCCCTGATCATTGCTGCCAGCTTTGCAAAGTTCCTGGGCAGGGACAGGCTTTATAAGAATAAACTGGAAAGCTTTGAAGAAGCAGAAATAGATAGATAACAACATTTTATTTAAAAAATGGAACAGAACACGAAAAACACCGCCCTTCTTGTCATGGATATGCAGAGTGCAATCCTTCATAACCTGAATGATAACAGCTCATTTGTCGGCAATGTTGCAAAAGCCATTGCTTTTGCACGTAAAGACAGGATACCGGTTATCTATGTTGTGGTTGGGTTCAGACAAGGTGCTCAGGAGATAAGTATGAATAATAAAAGTTTCTCCACAGGTATCAGGGAAAGATGGGCCAAAGCGAATACGGAGGAATGGACGAAAATAGATCCTGAGATAGCACCTGTGAAGGGTGAAATTATTGTTAACAAAAGGCGCGTGAGTGCATTTACCGGCAGTGATCTTGAGGTCATTTTAAGAGCACAGGACATCCGGCACATTGTACTTGCAGGTATTGCCACGAGCGGTGTCGTTCTTTCGACCGTCCGCGAAGCTGCGGATAAAGATTATCGGATTACAGTATTGTCTGATTGTTGTGCAGACAGAGACGAGGAAGTTCATCATGTCCTGATGACCAAAGTATTCCCTCGTCAGGCCGACGTAGTCAAATCAGAGGAATGGGAAAAATCACTCAAGCTTTCATAGTATTAATTTACGACGATAAGCCATTATTCTTCAATAAGCATTATCCACCAACAAGTTACACATGATTGAATAAAATAATCCCTCCCCTTATCCCCTATAAATCCTGGCTTGAAAAGATAAAAATCCGGGGACGAACCTCAAGCGAAGCTCAACCGAATGTGAAGCGAATGTGAAGCGAACCTAAAAAGGTGACAAATCGTGCTGGTGATATTCCTGAACTATATCTTATTTAAAAAGAATCTAAATACATGATTTGACATTAACTTTGCAGAAATATCTCTTGAGATGTTGTTCAAAAATAGAAGATTTTAAAATATTGCACAGGTTTAAGGCATGACCGGAGAAAATCAGATAACCTTGTATGCGGGGTTATATATCACAATTTAAAGACCAAATCAATGAAAATCAGACAAACCAATATCATCAGAACCGGAAATACTCCGGTATTAGTTGCAAGACTCCTGGTAGGAATAGTTTTTCTTACCGAAGGCATTCAAAAGTTCCTCTTTCCCGAATTACTCGGTACAGGCCGGTTTGAGCACATAGGGTTCAGTCATCCTGAATTCTGGGCTTCATTTACCGGAGTCTTTGAGATCGGCTGCAGCATTTTTATCCTTCTTGGATTATTGAGCAGGCCGGCAGCGATCCCCCTGCTCATAATTATGATAACAGCATTTATCACGACCAAGATTCCAATACTTAATAATCATGGGTTCTGGAACTTTATGCATGAGTACCGCACCGATTTTTGTATGACATTGCTGTTGTTGTTCATTCTTTATTACGGGGGAGGAAGCATTTCCATTGATCGGCGACTACATGGAAGAAATGGATGAGACGGGAGTAGGGAATTATCAGACCCGACGATGAATTACAACTGCGGAATAATAAGTCTGGTGTAAGAATTATGAGATCCGGAAAGTACAGTGCAAAATATTTTTTACTTTATAGTCCGGACTTACATTTTTTTTATCGAACTTCGTCGGATATTTCCGTGGCGGATATTTAACTTTTTCAGTATCAATTTCTCTTTATCCTCAATCGCAGGTTATGCTTTTTATGGATAAAAAGGAATGTTAACGTTCAACGTTAAAGACCGGAAATATGATTGAATATAAATCTGACCCCCAATGAATAAAAGCGTATTATTATTGTCTTCAAGTCCACGCAAGGGAGGTAACTCTGACCTGCTGTGCGACCGGTTCTCAGAAGGAGCGGTACAGGCAGGACACCAGGTTGAGAAGATCTTCCTGAATGATAAAAATTTTAATTACTGTACGGGATGTGCAGAGTGTTTCGAAGTGGGTAAATGCTCCCAGACAGATGATATGACAGAGATCCTGGAGAAAATGATCTCGGCAGATGTCATCGTGATGGCAACTCCTGTGTACTTTTATACAATGTGTGGACAGATGAAGACACTGATCGACAGATGCTGCGCACGTTATTCCGAGATCAATAACAAGGATTTCTATTTCATCGTAACCGCCGCAGTCGATAGCCAACAGTCCATGCAGAAAACCATCGAAGGGTTCAGGGGCTTCACAACCTGCCTGACCGGACCCAAAGAAAAGGGCATAATCTATGGAACCGGCGCATGGAAAGCAGGGTCAATTAAAGATAAAGAGTCAATGACCGAGGCGTTTGAGATGGGCAAGGCAATTTGATTAAGTCAGTTTTAGAATCACATCACCCCTCTTTGAGAATATGAAGCAGGAACAGGTTTAGTTTATTGGGTTTAAACTTTACTTACATCTTCTTCCGCCTTATGATGCGCTGTCGCATATTACCTGATGAGTTTCAAACATTCTCCAGTATTTCAAGTAGCGCTCTCCGTAAGCGGTATTTTTCCCTTAATTGCTTTATAAGCCCTTCTGTCAGAATAACCGCACCCATCTTTTTCATTCTCCTGACGTATCTGGCAGCTTCTCTGTAATAAATCCTTCCGGTATTGTTTTCCAGTAACTCAAGGATCTTCTGTTTGTATATGCCTGCAAGCTCGAGGGGATATCGGGCTGCAAGGTACTTTTCATATTCCCGGATTTCTTTAAGTGAAAAATGTTGGTTGCAAACCTCTAGCAAGGTTTCCCAGCGTTCTTCCTGTACACAGATCCAGGCCAGCAGATTTAGATCACTATATCCTCCTTGAGCAGATAACTGCTTTATCAATTCGTTTATAAAAGATGACCACTCACTTTCTGTCACATACGATTTCAGTATCTGATAGTAATGCATGTGATCACGGTTGGATTGGGACAAAAGATAACGCGCATGGGCAATGATAGTCTCTGTATCCCTAAGTTCGATAGCGATCTTCAGAAGCCAGTCCACCCAGTTGTCTGCCAGTCCTGGTTTGTTTTTCTGATCCAGTCTTAATCCTTCCTGTGCAATATCTTTCGCCCTGTCAAGGTCACCCTTTTCCATAGCCTTTTTGATTGCCAGCTCCCTGAAGACTGGGTTTTTCATATGATTGGCTTCGAACTTTTCCGCCTCTGCCAAGCGCCCGCTTTTTCTGAGAATGACAGAAACGAGTTCCTGAACGCGTTCTTTTTCGAATTCAGAACGGGAAATGGTTTCAGCCAATTTCATCAGGATCGAAGTCTCCTTGTCGCCCTGCATCACTTTTGCTGCAATAAATAAGATATCCAGATCCCAGTCCCATCCTTCTAACACTCTTTTATTTACTGCCACCACAATATCGTCAAATAACCATTTCCTGTGTTCTTCCGGCAGATCTTCTGACGCAGCAAGGTCAAGGATATCAAGAGCTTCCATAATGCTTCCGCCTATACTGCCATCGCTGTCATCGGCAAACTGAAGGGCTTTAGTCATCTCCTCCAGCACTGCACATGTTATCAGCAAGGTTGTCCGGAAGTTCCGAATTTCAAACTGTTTCCTGGCAGTCACCAGCAATTCGTTCACAGCACGCCCTACATCCATGGTCCTGTCCCATTCTATAAATCCATGGCGACCTTTTGCGGCAGTAAGGATTGATTTGACCCGTTGCGCATATCCTCCTTTCGATTCACCTTCCAGATGATGGGTAAACTGTGCCATAAACAGCCTGCAAAATGCCGTGTCTTGTATACATCGTTCCCTGATAAATTCAACGAGCGATTCAACCGGTGCCTGGGTCAGTATCTCGTCAACCTGCTCGTTTACAGTTTTCTGCTTTGTCTTTTTCTCTTTCTCCGATGCAGGTTCATCAATTGTTTTTCCGCTCGCCATGTTCATTCCTCGTATTTCTTCCTGTAAGGCAAATAATAACGCAACAACATGCTTGCAAACCGGGCCCATGTCGTATGGACAGGTGCAGGAATAATTTGTTACGATCTCATCCTGAATAGTAACCTCTGCCTCATAAGATTCAGATCCCTGAACGATGGCTGTAAAATGTCCCGGCGACAGTTTTACAGTTGCTTCCACCAGGCCCCTCTTAAAATAGTCATATCCCCTTTTCAAGATGGTTTCATCGATGATCTGCTCAAATTGGTCAAGAGGAATATCCATTGGATTCTCGGCTTTTTATATATATCATCCTGCAATATAATTTTTCGTTTTATGAATACAATCTGTAAGTTATCAATAATTCTCTTCCGTAACGGGCATCGGCGAAATTAAAAATTTTCAGCATACCAATTGGGTCTATCCTTTGAACATGTCTTCTTCTGTAGTAAATTTTCTTCTTTGGGCTCTTTCAAGGGCTGAAGTGCCAGGAATCCTGTTCGCTATTGGCGGATTAAACATTTTCTAAATTCCTCTAATTTTAAATGGACAAAATTTAGGGAGGCTTACAATGTTTTCTATTAATCCTTATGTTGAACTCACGTCATTTTCAGACATTTTCGCCAGTAACAAAATTTTTTATTTTTTCACCCACTCCCATCTCAGCCCTTAATCTCTGCCCGAAGGTATGCTCAATATTTGATAATTAACACTTTCAGGACTAGAAAGCCGTGATATCTACCCTTTGCGGGACGGATTCACGACCTTCCAACCTAAAAACATCCATGAGTTAAAGCTTCACTATCTTTTTGACGATATTGATTCCGTCAGGGGATGTTAATCTTAATGTATACAGGCATGAACCCAAGAGATCCATATCAATCGTGATCATATTGTCCCCCTTGGTCAGGGAATAATTCTCACCAAATACCTTCTGTCCTGTAAAGCTGTACAGCTCGGCACTGACTTTTGCACCCATCACAAGTTTTACATTGACGTTCAACATATTATTGACCGGGACAGGATAAACCGTGATGCTTTCAACATATGAATTCTCACTGATGCCTGAGATGGAGCTGCCATTAAATGTTATTATCACATTAGCAGTCTGGTTGGAAGCGCTGAGAACAACCTTAACCTGGTCACTGGTGGTGTTGGGAAGCTCGGGTTTCAGGTAGTAGGTTCCATAGGCCATGTCGCTGAAGTTAAAGGTACCTGAAGAATTGACTCTCCTGAAACCGATTGCATTACCCAGCTCGTCGGTGAGTAGCATTGTAATCTCCTGGACAGTTGTAATCTTGAGGCCCGTTGTATTTATGTGACCATTAATACCTCCTTGTCCATTAGACATACTGCCTGCATGGATCAGATTGATATTATAAGGATTGGCGGGTTGGCCAAGTTGAATGACATTTGCCTGTTCCCAAAACAGTGAGTGTTGATAAAAGGTTGGAAGAAAGCCCCCAAGCGAATCAAAAGGCAGCGCCCAGATCACATAATCTCCATTCGGTACATAGGGAAACATGTAAATTCCAGTACTATCGATAAGAGACATTGAGAAGTAAGGCATGCCACCAGTAATCGTATCATTGGAAAAGATCATTGCCAGTCCGTGGTTCAGTGGGAAGCTCCCTGCAATGACCTGTCCGTATACCTGGTGAATGATTGTACTGTCACCTGCCATGACCTGTTGTGTACTGGTAAATGCACAGTTTGAAGAGTCCTGGCGTATGGTAGTCAGGCTTACTGAATAGACGCCCGGAGTAACATAAAAATGATCTACATTCCTTCCGTTGCCGCCTGTTCCATCACCAAATAACCAGGTATAAGTAGCAGGCGGATTATTATGCATAAAGCCTTCAAAGCTTACATGCAGCCAATCGGCCATGTAATGGAACCAGTTTTCGCAACCTTCAGGTGGAGGTGGTCCTGCATTAATATCATGACACTTTGTATCTGTGCACGGAGGGTTATTCTTTGTCATGGTTAGACAAACATGGTATCTTCCGTTGTGTGCATAAGTGTGAACCGGATTTTTATCTGTTGAAAATGTGCTATCGCCAAAGCTCCAGTTCCAGGAAGCTGAATCTCCTGAACTTTGGTTTATAAAATTTACAGTCGTCATCATCATAGAATCACAGTACCATGCGAATTCGGCGTGGCAGCCTTCGCCCATTGAATCTCCAACATTGACTTCATGAGTGGTATCGCTGAAACATCCGCCTGAGGCACTGTCTCCCATGGTCAGAGTTACCTGATACATTCCCGCTGCAGGGAAGAGATGAACAGGGCTGAACTGGTTTGATCCAGTTCCGTCACCAAATTGCCAGTTCCAAGGGCCGTTTCCGCCTGTTGAAATGTTGATGAAATGAACTGCCAGGGGATTTGGGGGGGGCGGAGGAGTCGACGGGTAAAAATCTGCATGACAGTTGATTGGTGATCCCACACAAATAATGAAATTCTGTGTAAAATTCTGATTTCCGGGTCCAAAATTAAAGTTAACGGAATGTAGAACCTGCCTACAATCCCAGATCGATATCCTTAGTGTTCCGGTAGGTATTGGATAAATGTCAAAGAATATTGTATCAGTATAAAAACCATTCTGCATCGTCAATACATCCTGGTGATAGAAAAAACCACCACTGGTTGAGTCGATATCTATATGTACCGGGTAATTGGGTACAGGAGTACCTGTTGCACTGTCGGTGACACTACCCCAAAGGATAAGTACATTATTCTGTGCCATCAGGAATGTACCTGAGAAACACAAAATTAAAAGAATAAGTAGTTTTTTCATAGTAACAAGATTTTAATTTTTCGGTTTTTCTCTTTTGTTAATAAACACCGTAGATTCTGAAAGTTGCCCGACTCTTGAATTTTTTTTACAGTTTGATCAAAAATGCCGTTCTTAAACCTACCGACCATGGTTTTTTAATCGGGCCAGATGATTCGTAGATTGAGTTAAAATAGTATTTGACATCCGGTTCCACCTCAAAACTAAACCTCGGTGATAATCTGAATTTGGCATCAATACCGCCTGTTTCCTGCCAGTTCATCTGAATACGGTCGGGAGTAACATTACTGATCGTAATGATTCTGTTCTGCCCTGCTTCATATTCGCCGGAAATATTCTCGGTTTTCAGCAGTACTGATATTACTGCCCCTGCCCTAATGCCAACTGAAAACCATTTATACTGCCAGAAATCATATCCCAGGATTAACGGAACCTGTATGTAGGTAAAACGTTTTTTATTGTATGAATAATTATTCGTAAGTGAGGTATCATAAGCTTTCTGAGAAGATGTATAGATGTGAGACAACAGTTTATAATGATTCTGATCCCACCTAAAGACGATGGAATCGAGTGAAGTATAAGTTCCCAGGTAAGTATTTGTTTCAACATTTAATTCACTTGATCCAGTTGTGATGCTCAAACCCACACCGGTTCTAAGTGAGAAGGTGCCAAAATTTACAGTTCCTTCGATTGCAGGATTATTCACAAACTTATCATGATTGAAAGTATTGAACATCCATTCCGAAGTATAGCTCAGACCCGCTTCAATGCCCCATGTTTTTGGCTTTTTCTTTTTCTCAAGGACAATGGGCATCTTTTCTTCTGTTGAAGATTCCGGCATAGCGATCTGTTTCTGGTAAGAGGGTGCAGGAGCAGAGCTATCCTTCTTTGTCCTCTCTGAAACAGCTTGCCCTACTACTGCTGATTGTGGTAAGGCTGTCGGCACATTTATTTCAGTCCCTGGCGATACTGAAGAAGGTGGTTCAGTCTTATGAGATACTGAAGGAACAACTGTTTCAACCCCGGATGATATTGAAGGTGGAACAGCTTCAGTTTTGGGAGATGCTGAAGGTAGTACGGATGCTGTTTGGGGCTTTTGGAATTGTTCTTCAGTAATTTTAGTCTGATTGTTATTGATTATGTTTTTAGCTGTTTTTGATATCCTTACTTCATTATTTATACTGGGTTTTATGTCAGCTTTATTTGTGCTCTCTTTGGGTAAAACAGTTTTCTCATTTACTGGAATTGATTTCTTAATATTTGTAATTGCGTTATATGTGGTGCTGGATTTAATATTATTTGTTGTGTTATTCTCAATATGCTTCGAATTAAGAGAGGTAAGCTTTTCGCTCTGCCTCTGCTCATGAAATAAATATCCCGCCCCTGCCATGATCAGTAATCCGGCTCCTGTTCCTATGATCCACCAATGGGGTGCCGACCGTCTGGCGACACCTTTCACCGCATCCCGGATGATAGTATCCCGGCGCCCTGATGAAGGTGTGACCTTATAATTCGACAATTTTCGCCGGAAAAGGTCATCGATTGGATTCTGCTTTTGCATATTTGATTTCATTTTTATGTTCCTCGAGGCATTTTTTTAAAAAGCGCCTTGCTTTTAATAATTGTGATTTTGAAGTATTTTCAGAGATCCCGAGTAAATATGCAATCTCCTTATGGGAGTAATTTTCCATCACAAAGAGATTGAATACCGTTCGGTAACCTTCGGGAAGTTCGCAGATGAAACTCATTAATTGATCTCTGGAGTAATTGTAGTTGTCGAAAAGCGATTCGTCATCAGTCTCATCCCGAATTGCCATATCCTGATGAAAATCAACTGTCATTTTTTCTTTTCTATGATCTCTAAGAAAACTTAGTGCTGTATTCACCATGATCCTCCGCATCCAAGCTTCCAAACTACCCGGTTGCCGTCGTTTGAATTTTTCAATATTGGAGATGATTTTTACAAATCCGTCATGGAGAACATCTTCAGCATCGTCGTGATTTCCAATATAGGACAGGCAAACGCCCAATAACCATGGGGCATGATTATCATAAAGCTCGCCGATATATTTTTTATCAAGAGCCTTCGCCTTTTTTGTTCTTCCCGAAAATAACATCCTTCAAATATAACTCTATCATTTTAAAAGGTTGCCTGGAAAATCATAAAATCAGGATTTATATATCCTTCTCTTTCAGACTGAATATAATATATTAAAAGATTGATCTTCTCCACGATGTTGAGATATCTTTGGCTTCCGATTGAAGGTTGAGGAGAGGTAATATTCAGAGGATATCCTGATCGAACTCAGGACGAACGATGAGCGAACATAAGACAAACGAAGAGCGAAGGTAGGACGCAGGGACGACGCAGACACGACGCAGGCAAAGTATATAATAATCAATCAGTGAACGAATTGCGACAAGCATAAGAGAGTACAGAATAAACTGTTTCAAAAAGTAAATGAATGTCACTTTTAAACTGTTCACGCATGGAAATGAAGAAGAAAATTCCATTCAGGGTAACGGATTTGGACAATTTGCAATTCATGCATTATAGAACTTATTATGATGTTATTATAAGTGATTAATGGTCAACCGAATAAATGTGACACCAGGAGTCAAATTTGATCCTGTTTTCTTAAGGGAAAACTTTATTTTTGCCCAAAATTTAACCCCATGGAAAACGCACCTCAGAACCTACCACTCCAACAGCGGAAACCCGATTATTTTTTTATCATTATTTTCTCGGTTTTTGTTTTTACCTCCATTGTATCTGACGCAATAACCGGTTTGGCCATACCTCTTAGGCCAGATAGTACAAATTTCTGGATCAGGGGAAACTACTGGTATGCTTTTCATTGTGATCCGCTTATCCTAACGCCGCCGGTATGGATGCAGATCGTTGCAGGATTGTCCGGATTTATTTACGGGCCGTTCTATATCTTACTAGTTTATGCGCTGATCAAAGGGAAGAACTGGATCCGCTTGCCGGTCGTTATGTATGCTACCTGCATCTCTGTCCTTACCGGAATTGTTGTTTTCGGTGTTGAATTCTTTGGGGAGCCTCAATGGCATTGCCAGGATCCTGTAAAATTCCTGTCATTCAATCTTCCTTATGTAATAATCCCTATTCTTCTATTGGTGAGGATGCGCAAGCCAATGCCTTTTACAAGGAAGTGGTAAACCATTCAATTGTGAGGTGAGATAGCTATTTTAATCTATGCTTGCATCAAGGTCTTAATATCGAACTTCTTCATTTGCATGAAGGCCGCAGTAACCCTTCCTGCTCTTTTTGGGTTTTTCAATAGTTCCGGGAGTATTTCCGGCACTATTTGCCAGGAGACCCCAAACCTGTCTTTCAACTATCCGCACTGATCTTCCTTTCCTCCTTTGGTCAGCTTTTCCCAGTAATTGTTGATTTCTTCCTGTGTTTCACAAAATACCTGGAATGACACGGCTTCACTGAATTTAAATTCCGGTCCGCCGTTCAGCGCAGTGAAGCGTTGTCCGTTGATTTCAAAATCTACCGTAAGCACAGTGCCCTCCTTATATCTGTGAATCTCGACGCCCTCCTTGTTATAATAACTGATTCCACGAATCTTTGAATGTTTGAAGACAGAAACATAAAATTTAGCTGCCTCTTCAGCCTGGCCATCAAACCAGAAACATGGTGTTATTTGATTTTTCATTACTGTGGTATTGATTTTCAGTATTCCGATTGTACATATTTTTTAAAGTTATTTAAAATTGACTGCCATTCATCACGTTGTTGTTCAACAGAATATTCCGTTTCAGTTTCATAAGAACCAGCAGTTGCCGGTTATTTTTGTATTATCACATTCATTATGTAATCTGGAATAAATCTAAACAAAAGTACAAACGCTAAGAAATCTTGTCAAGTAATTTTAAAAGAGACTTAAAAGTTTTAGCCGTTTCTGTGTTGAACTATCTTAAGGAAAGAATTGGTAAGACAATAATTCACTGAGGCCAAAAATTGTATCATTTATAATTATTACATTAAATAATCCAGTTCAGATATCCGGCGAAAGCTTTTCAGTTCTTATATTTGTTGTTCAACATTTGAAGAATTAACAAAAAAGGACGCAATTGATTCAACACATCCACATTAAATATTCTGTCATGAAAAAAATAATCGTATTAATAATTGCTGTTGTTCTTTCCGAAATGCTTATGGCGCAGCAAAAGAGTCATAGAGATGCTATCAGCATTGCTGCTGATAAGATTGAACAAAAGGTAATTGCATGGCGACATGATTTTCATCAAAATCCGGAATTGGGAAACAGGGAATTTCGCACATCGGGGATCGTTGCTAAACATCTGCAATCGCTGGGAATCGAAGTTAAAACCGGAGTAGCCAAAACTGGTGTTGTGGGCATCCTTAAAGGTGATCATCCTGGTCCGGTAATAGCATTACGTGCAGATATGGACGCCTTACCGATTGAAGAAAAAAATGATCTTCCTTTTGCATCAAAAGTGAAAACTATTTACAATGGGCAAGAAACAAGTGTTATGCATGCGTGCGGACACGATGCCCATGTGGCCATACTCATGGGTGTTGCAGAGATTCTGGCTGGGATGAAGAAAGAGCTGCATGGCACAGTTAAATTCATCTTTCAACCTGCAGAGGAAGGAGTTCCAAAAGGTGAAGAAGGCGGAGCAGAACTAATGGTAAAAGAAGGTGTGCTAGAAAACCCGAAGGTCGATGTGATCTTTGGACTACACATGGATGCATTAAAAGAAGTGGGTACCATTACTTATCGACCCGGAGCGACCTATGCTGCAGCAAGTGATGTCAAGATTACTGTTAAGGGGAAACCATCACATGGAGCCGAGCCATGGCTGTCAGTTGATCCGGTTGTGGTAGCTGCACAAATTATTAATAGCTTACAAACAATAGTCAGCCGTAATGTAGATCTCACAGAAACCCCTGCTGTAGTTACGATCGGTTCCATCCATGGGGGGAATCGTCAGAATATAATTCCTGAAGAGGTGGAGATGATTGGCACTGTGAGAACATTCAGCAATGAAGAGGCGATGATGATAAAGGATAGGATTCGCCACATCGCAGAGAAAACAGCTGAAGCAGCAGGAGCAACAGCTACCGTTGAGATACCTTATTCGGTCGATTATCCTGTGACTTTCAACAATGAAGCACTAACCGCTGCCATGCTGCCTTCACTTCAAAGATCAGCAGGAGTGGATAAAGTCATGCTAGTTCCTGTAACCACAGGGGCCGAAGATTTCTCATTCTTTGCACAAAAAGTGCCCGGTCTTTACTTCAAGATCGGTGGGCTTACAAAGGGGAAAGATCCCAAAACTGCCGGTCCGCATCATACCCCTCAATTCTTACTTGACGATAGTGCTTATAAAACAGGGTTGAATGCTTTTTGTAATTTGGTATTCGATTATATGGACATGCATAAGAATGACAAATAAAGAATATTGCACCACTTCTCAACCGGGATATCCAATAAATCAAAATTCTGTCGGTCTGGTAATTTGAGTCCATAGTCAGTTATTAATTATTCCCTTCTTGTTGGTCGATGAGTCGTTAATTCCAGGACTCATTCCCACATACTCTTTGTTTGGGGCGTAACTTTGGCATTGTCTTTGACAGACTAAAAATTCTTCACACATTGAAAGATAGTTGACTGAAAAGATAAATATGAATGAACAAAACAGAAATTAAACCATCGAAAATTAGTAATGAAGGACTAAAGCATGTGTTCAAATTATACAGGTACCTTAAGCCCTACCGCGTAAAATTCGGTATCGGATTGTCATTTCTGCTGATATCGAGCACTGCAGGTTTGTTCTTTCCAAAGCTTCTAGGGCAGATGGTCGATCTGGGGAATCAGGGCAAAATGGCAGGCGATATTACAAGGGTTGGGATCATTCTTGTCATTCTCCTTGCTATACAGGCTTGTTTTGGTTTCTTCCGGACCAGGATATTTGTCGAAGTCACTGAAAAAACGCTGGCATCCATTCGTCAAAGTGCATATAATCATTTGATCAAGCTCCCTCTCAGCTTTTTTGCAAGACGGCGTGTGGGAGAGCTTAACAGCCGCATATCTTCTGACATATCCCTTCTTCAGGAAACCCTTACTTCTACCCTTGCTGATTTCCTTTCACAACTCATTTTCGTAGGGGGAGGGATAGCGCTTCTTATTCATAGTTCCTTCCGTTTGACCTTATTCATGCTGGCAATATTGCCTGCTGTTGCACTAGCTGCTTTTTTCTTCGGTAAATATATAAGGAAGTTCGCAAAAAAAGCCCAGAACCAGGTGGCAGAATCGAATACTGTCGTTGAGGAAACATTACAAGGCATTCAGAATGTGAAGGCTTTCACCAATGAGCTCTTTGAAATGAACCGTTACAGGAGGATTACAAATGAGGTTGCTTTGACCGGCATTAAAGGTGGTAAATATCAGGCTTATACTTCATTCATTGTAGTTTCATTTTTTCTGGCTATCGGAGCTGTCATCTGGAAAGGTGCAACCCTCATTGCAGCTCATAAACTGGCAGCCGGAGAGTTGTTTTCATTTGTTCTCTATTCGGGATTTATAGCAGGAAATATTGCAGGAATGGCCGGGGTTTACACGAGGTTACAGAAGACTATAGGAGCGGCAGAGAATCTGCTTGAATTGTTTGATGAGCCAGTAGAAGAAATTAACACCGGTTATGTACTACAGCAAGACCATAAGTTCAGAGGGGAGATTATTTTCAATAACATCTCGTTTGAATATCCTTCAAGAAAAGATTTTCAGGTACTCAGAAATATTTCTTTTACTATTAAATCAGGACAGAAGGTTGCTCTTGTAGGCCCGAGTGGTGCAGGGAAGTCCACGTTGGTAGCGTTGTTGATGAGATTTTATGAACCAACTTATGGGTCTATTTTGTTTGATAAAAGGGAAAGTAGAACATTTCCGCTGTCGGCATTAAGGGCGCAAATGGCGATTGTGCCTCAGGATGTATTCCTTTTTGGAGGAACAATCAAGGAAAATATAGCTTATGGCAAACCAGATGCATCAGAAGAAGAGATTATTGAAGCGGCAAAGCAAGCTAATGCCTGGGAATTTATAAATGAATTTCCGGGAAGGCTGAATACTATTGTTGGTGAGCGTGGTGTGCAATTGTCAGGAGGGCAGCGACAGCGCATTGCCATAGCCAGGGCTGTTCTCAAGAACCCGAAGATTCTTATACTTGATGAAGCTACTTCATCCCTCGATTCAGAATCGGAGAGGCTTGTGCAGGAAGCCCTTGAGAAGCTGATGCACTGCCGGACCTCAATTGTCATTGCACATCGTTTATCTACGATCCGGTTGGCCGACAAGATCATTGTAATCAATAGTGGTGCAATTGTGGAACAAGGGACCCATGAGGAGCTTCTTTCAAACGATAACGGGTTGTATAAGAATTTAAGTGAGCTACAGTTTGCATTATAAGGAGTGCGTTAAATATGGAATTTCTTTTCTGAGCCGGGAAGATGCTGGTAAAAAAAAGTGAATAATGAGATGTTAATTACTACAACAGAAACTTGAATTCCAAAGGCTTTGTAACCTTTTTCCGGATCTCAACATTTGTCATCAATACTCAGGCATAGGTGAACGGGATGAATGATCTTGATCCAAGTGTATCAACATATCCATCCAGAAGGGCAAATGCATTTTCGATAAGATGCGTGCAAAACTAATTGCATGCGAAAAGAAATAACAGGAGTTATTCTAATCTCCTGTTACTTCATTATCACAACCTGTTTTGTCCGAACTCTGTCATTTGTATAAACTTTCAGGAAATATAATCCATTCGGGAAGTCCTTTATATCTATTTTCACTTTTTCCCCGTTGTCCGGTTGGATAACATTGAGAACCTCTATACCCTGATTATTATAGAGTGTAACTTTCGATGGCCATGGATAACCTGATGCCGGTTCAACATAGATGAAATCGCTTGCCGGATTGGGATAAATATTCAAGGCACTCATACTATTCGGATTTATCCCAAAAGGATTCTGATTAACAGTCATAGAAAGAAGATATGTACCGGTACTGCCGTTAAATTTGGGAGCTACTTCGAAATAGACTGTTCCACCGGTTGCCATGGTAATAGGATTTGGATCAATACTGTCAAAGACTGAAGACCAGGTTGTCCCGTCTGTAGAATATGACCAGATAGCATCCAGAGTAAATGTCCCCATACCACCGGGATGAGTTAAATCATACACAGCTGCGCCAATAGAATAGGAATTACCATTTGGTAATTCTATTTTATAGAAATCTAAGTCATTTCCTGTATTGCAATTTGAACCTGGGGTGCCAACTGTAGCGCTATTTCCTGAGAAATTTACCGGCAAGTCATAGGCCTCTCCAACATTATCATTGGGTTCATATATATCGGGTGAAAGAGTCTGCTGCTGTACCAGTACTTCGATCGGATTCTCATAATTTGTCGAGCCGGTCAGCGTCCAGTTTCCTCCATCAGGCAGGTACTGCAATGCCATCAGGTAGGATCCGGGTGTGATATTCAGATTCTGGGTTGAAAATGTCAATCCATTCGTGTAATGATATCCCGATGGAAGGTTATAGCCGGTAAGTGTCTGTATCGTCACTGCAAAAGACCCGTCAAGATTATAGAGTGAAACATCCCAGGTTCCATTAAAAGTGGATGAGCCGTTGTTGACCACATCCAGGTGAACTGATACCGGTTGGTTAGTAGTGAGCGTTGTACCTGGTGTAACCGTCATCGGAGCATACATTTCGATAGCGTTTGGATTGATAACAGAGACCTGGACTCCATTGGTATAGCCGTTACCGTCGCCCACGATTTGCCAGTTGCCTCCGGTCGTCCTGGAAAACACATAAATCTGATAATTCCCGGGAAGCATATCAAATAATCCGGAATTCGAAAATGTCAAACCGTTGGTATAATGATAGTTTGGAGGAAGGGAGTAACCGGTCAGGATTTGAACAAAATCAATGAAAGTTCCACTAGAATCAAAGATTGCAGCGCAATAGTCCCCATTGAAAGTAGCTGTATCAGCATTTAAGATATCGGTATGAATAGAAAAAGAATTGCCGTAATATAGCGGTGAAGATGAAATATCGACAGAGGCATAAACCTCCAGACCGGATGTCTGGCCGCCACCTCCACCATTAGGACCTTGAATCCCGAATATTGCCTGTTGGCCGCTGTTAAAACCTCCTGTTCCGCCACCAGTGCCAACACCTTCAGGATTCAATGCATCCAGATCAAAATAACCATCATACTGCCCCTGCCATCCCCAATTAAAATGGAAAAGGCCATTGTCATCATAGCCGTCGCAAACAAAGCAGTGGCCTCCCCCGCTACCAAAACCGTCATAAATGACCGGGCGGCTGGCATCAAGGTCGGCTTTCAGCATACTTTTCCAGGTTGCATCATCATAGGAGCTCCTTGCCAATCCCTGTAAAGTTGAAGGATAACCGAAATAAGTCTTCAATGCATATTCAGCACAATTGGTATCCGGGCTAGCTGAAGAAATTACATATGCGCTGCTGCCTCCGGTTTGAGCGACCCCGTAAGTCATATCCACACTCACCCCGCAGTGATACATCAAAGTGGCAACAGGTGTACTTGGCCCTGTTACTGACAGAGGCATATTTGTCCAGTCATAACTGGTGCTTCCAAAATCGGCCGATTGAGTTCCATAATTGGGATCATTGTATGAATGAAATCCTGAGCCTGTAGTTGGAGAATTCCAGTATTTAAGGACCTGTGCCATAGCCGTAGCGACACATCCCGTGACAGTATAATCATTATAGGTATTATCATATGGACATAACGCATTATAGTAAGGCGACTGGTTCCATTGTGTCTGAACCAAAGGACTTACTCCCTGCGGACCTTTGAAGAAAGGTTGGGGATGATTTGTGTTAGCGAAAAACTCCCATTTTGCCTTTATTGCAGGTGTTGCTTGCATTTGTTGGTTGATCGCATACTGAATCTGATCTTCGTATCCTTTCAGCCATGAAGCAACATGTGGTGGAATCTTATCCGGATTGAATGACCCCTGATTTGAATAACCAAGAATGGGCTCAACAATGTCGTCACCGGAAACAATCACAAACCCCTGGTTCGAATTAATATTAAAGACATAATAATTAACAACAGGTTCCTGACCCGGAGCCAGCATTAAATTATTTTCACGTGAGGTGTAAATAAGGCTTAAGTCAGCAATGTTCCTGATCTTACCGACCACAGCATTATTTACCATAAATTGCTTGCCGGCAATTTTTGCTTTATTTTCATCAACCTTAGCTGCATAAGTCAGCGTGATGAATAAAAAAGACACTAATAAGAATGTACAAATCTTTTTCATAAGTTCTTTTTTGATTAATACGATAATTATTAATTCCCTGATTGGTCAAAAAAAATCCTCATAATGATTAATGTTTTTATTACAAGACAAAAATAATACAGGATCATGGCTAAAGCAAGTAAATTATCCATCCTGAAAAAAACTAATATCACTTCTGATAAATTATTATGAAATTGTGGGTTTTTCCGCAAAAGTCGTAGAAAAAACCTTTTCGCTATAAATCATAAAGCCTTGCTTAATAGAATACATTACAAGTTGATTTAAGTGTTTGTTTATAATTTCAAAGAAGTCCCGCATATATCTTTAGTTTAAATGGATTTAACCGAGATAAAATAAAAATCCCTGTGTAATCCCGATTTTGATCCGGTAAGGCAGACAGGGATTATTTGTTCATATTCAACTTTACAATCAAAATTTCAGAAACTATCAATATCTGTCAGTCTACCTGAAAGTGAAATTTCACTCTATAATACTGGTTAAAAGGATGGCTGGAATCACTGTAATTCATACTGGTGATCTTTTTTGTTACATAATTTGCAGCATTATCATCAGTTGCATCCATTTTTTTGATATTAAGTGTCCCATCATCATTAACAGTAAAAAGGATTTCCACTTCGCCTGAGGTTGGTGCATTTATTAAATCTTCAGGGTTCTGCACTGCTTCAATAAACTTTTGCCTGATGTTCCCCTGGCGCTTGCAGCTGCTGCCGGGCCTGCTGCATAGCTTGAAAAGGAAGAAATGAACCCTGCCAGGAAAATAATTATAATGGCCCGGGTTAAATTTATAGTTTTCATGTCGTTAATCTTTAGGGTTAATTTATTTGGATCATATAAAAATAACTCTGATCTCAACACCTTTTCAAAAATAATCTGTCACCTTCACCTTTGGATGTGTAAATGAGGAAATAGATCCGGTAAGACAGGCTAAGAGATACCCCTGGGTATACTCTGAGCGAACCCAGGGCGAAGGAAGAGCGAACGAACGGTATACTTTGGATATACTTTAACTATACTTTGGATATACGACCGCTATACAAAGAAGGGAAGAATATCATTCTAAAGATTGTTTTTCAATTAGTTATGGAATATATTTTTTTGAAGTAATGAAGTTATCCACTCGAATATAATAAGTTAAGTATGATTTTTTGATCACTGGAATAATTTACGGGAAGATATTTTCTCAGTTTAAAATTTGAAGAATGAGGACAATGTTAAGGTGTTTCCCAACCCTGCAACTGAATACCTTATGATCGATCTCAAACCATTAAAGATGCTGGAACCTGTTCGTCTTTCGCTGTTGAGTATGATCGGTGAAGATGTTTGTACAAACCAGTACCCTTCAAGACAACAAATCAATCTTGATCTAAATTCGATTTCATGCGGCTCAGGAATCTATATGATCAGAGCTGAGACAAGTTCAGCGACTTACA
>JBEKQA010000034.1:0-21659 GCA_049520195.1 Bacteroidales bacterium | reverse complement strand
TGTATATGGAAATCATGCATATGTTGCCATGGACAGTGGATATGCCGGAACACAAGGAAAACTGGCTATTATTGACACATCGACATGGACCTTAGATACTATTGTCAATTTCGGTCCATCTGCGATTGGTATTTATAGCGTTTATCAGTATGGTGGGTATATATATACTGTGAATGTAACCCCCTATGGTGCAGGAAATATTGGAAGTATTACAAAATTCAACCCGGGTAACTATAGTTTTACGACTAACACTTTTGGGTTAGCACTTGGTCCGGGATATGGGATAGATGGGAATCTCCTTTATCTTGGTGTTACTTCAGGTACGGGTGGAGGAGAAATTACAGGGATAGGAGCCTACAATTTAGATGCTCAAATTATGCAAGACACTGATATTATTCATTTTACTGGACAAACAGGTAGTGTTGAAATACATTCTGTAGGATTGGATTTTGTCAACAACAAATTTTATACAAACTTAGGAAATCGCACCTCTTTTGGAATTGGTGTGGTATTTTCATTAGCAGGAGATTCTTTGACTTCATATTCAGACGGGATAAACCCTGATGCATGTGCTGTTGATTTCAGAACACCAACAGGTGTTATTGAGAAAGGAAGAATAATGGATGATATTTCTATCTATCCAAATCCAGCAGATGATTTTATAAACATTAATCTGAATTCAACTGCACCAGCGGTAATTAAAATTCTTGATTTAACAGGCCAGGTCATTGAGACACGGCAGGTTCAAAAAAATGAGAACAGAATCAGGATGGATATAGCAACTTATTCATCAGGAGTTTATTTGATCTCATATACTTCAGATGAAGGAACAAAAGTCAGAAAGTTTGTGAAGAGATAATCTTTACATCTCATTGATAAATAAAGCTTTCATTGATTTTTAAAAAAAAAAATTGAGTTGTTATAAAGTCTGCCAAGGGGTTCAAATCAGGTAGTTGATAAAAAGCACTACATATACAAGGTTCATTTTTACGTTGTTATTAGGTCTTCAGACTTGTGTTATATTCTCACAAAATCTGAATGACACTCTGCAACTTTCGCAGGTCGAGGTAACTGGCAATTTTACTTTGCATAATGAAGGATTCAAGAAGGTTCGTATTGATTCAAGCACACTGATCCAATATTCAAGTACTGACCTTGCAACTATACTGTCTCAACAGTCCACAATTTTCGTAAAATCATATGGAAACGGAGGTTTGGCAACACCTGCTTTTCGCGGGACTACTGCAAATCACACCCAAGTCGAGTGGAACGGGATTAATATTGACTCACCAATGCTTGGACAGACGGATCTTTCCCTGGTACAGGCATCTCAATTTGAGAGTCTTGAGATTCTTTATGGCGCTGCTACAGTAGCCAGGACGAGTGGTGCATTTGGCGGTGTCATTAATCTTGTGACCAGCCCTGACTGGAATAACAGAGTTAATTTAACACTTGCACAAACTATTGCGAGTTTTAATATTTACACAACTAATGCCTGCCTGGCTTTAGGAAATCAAGTTGTTCAGTCTTTGACGAAGATTAATTATTCAAATGCACTGAATAACTTTCCTTATAATAACGATCAGACACAAACGAGAGAAAAACTTATCAATGCAGTATATATTTTAGGAGGAATCACTCAAGAGACTTTTTTCAGGTTATCAAAAAATGATCTATTGACTACCAGAATCTGGTTTAGCGATGATAGTCACCAAATCCCACCGATTACAACGAATACGGAAATAGTAGACAAAGAAGAAGAAATCGACCAGGCAATCCGCAGCATAATTGAATGGAGAAGATCTTCCGATAATTATTATTTTACGGTCAGATCATCCCTTGTTGATCAGTTTATGTGTTACACAACTGACTCTGTTTCATATAATAGTCATTGTTATTCCTGGGCAAACCGTTTTCGGCTTGTTTATACTGGTATTAATAATTTCATAATCAAACCGGGGGTTGATTACAATTCAGACTGGGTGGTCTCGGATGATTACAATGGCTTGAAAACAAGGAAGACAGTAGGTGTCTTTTCAGAATTCAATTATACACCGGTTAAAGTTCTGGAACTTTCACTTGTTGTACGGCAGGATATGATAGATGGAAAATTTCTTCCGTTTATTCCAGCGTTTGGTATGGAATATAAACCTTTTAATGATATAAACCTGACAATATCAGCTAACCTTTGCCGAAATTATGCCTTCCCCACACTCAATGATCTTTACTTTAAACCCTATGGCAACGTAAATCTGAAATCTGAAACGGATTATGCGACTGAAGGAGGTTTAGTTTATAATATTGGAAAAAGAAACAAAGGTTTCTTTTTTGAGACAACACTGACAGGGTACTATTCAAAAATGATCAATTTAATTATCTGGACTCCTGATTCTTCAGATACCTTTAAACCACGAAATTTCAGCGAAGTTCATGCACGTGGATTAGAAGCAGGTCTAAATATTGCCTGGAATATCAGTAGTTTCAGATTTTCTATAAGCAATGCTTATAACTATTGCCGGTCGACCAATGAAAAAGCGACATCAACAGGTGATGGCTCTGTTGGGAAACAATTGATATACACTCCAGAAAATACATTGAATTCTACCTTGACAATCAATAAAAGCGGATTTTACGGTTCATATGTTTTTTCATATGTTGGCGAGCGTTATACAACCACGGATAACGCCATTTATATGCCCGGTTATTATCTTTCTAATATTATTTTGGGGAAAAACTTTCATTTGAAAGATTTTATACTATCTTTACAGCTGAAATTGAACAATTTGTTCAATCTAGATTATCAATCAATTGAGTCCAGACCGATGCCAGGACGAAATTTTGCATTAACGTTGAAATTCAATTTCAATAAGTAAAAGAACAGAAAAGGTATTTAGGTTCATTAAACAATCACAGAGGTGATATTGAATAAAAACAACATTTTTTTCTTACCTATTTTGAAGTTTTTCCTCTCCTTTCTCTTTATATTCAGTATTGTTTCATGTAGTAAAAGCCCTATTCGTGTAGTAAATCCTCCGGTTCAGAAACCCGTTGACAGCACATTTGAAAATGGAATCTTTGTAGTCAACGAAGGAGGCTATCTTCATGGTAATGCTTCAATAACTTTTATTAATTCGAAAGGCACTGTTGATCAAAATCTTTACAGTTCTGAAAATAATGGCCGCAGCCTTGGAGATGTCGCTGAAAGTATGCAGGCTTTTAAGGACAGCGGTTTCATCATTGTCAACAACTCTGATAAGATTGTTATTGTTTCACTAAAGAATTTTAATTCAGTCAAGACAATAAATGATGGGAATTCACCTCGATTTATGGCAATTATCGATTCGACAAAGGCATATGTTACCAATATGCAGGATGATATATCAGTTATTAATTTATCAACCCTCGAAATTGAAAAGTCTATTCATACTGGGACATGGACCGAATCTCTTATAAAGTATAATAACTACATGTTTGTCACTTCTATTGGTCTTATGAGGGCGGCGACTGATAATCGTGATGCAAATATACTAGTCATCAATGTTAAATCAGATCAGATCGTTGACAGCATAAAAACAGGCAAAGAGCCTGTTTCTATGGTTATAGATAAGAAAGATAAAATATGGGTTCTTTGTACTGGGGGATATGATCATTATGAACTTGCTACACTTGTAAGAATTGATCCTACTCTGATGATTGTTGATAAAACTTTCAGTTTCCCGAACATAAATGATTCACCATCAAGGCTATGTATCAATGCCCTCAAGGACACATTGTATTTCTTAAATGATGGTATCTACCAGATGCCTGTCTCGATGACTTCACTTCCTTCATCTCCATTTATTCCGGCAAACGGCCATAATTACTACGGCTTAGGTATCCATCCTGTTAGTGGAAATATATTTGTTACGGATGCAAAGGATTATTCCCAAGAGGGAACTATTTATCAATATAATCAGATATCAGGTTCTTTAATAAAAACTTATCCAGCCGGAATTATTCCTGGTTATTTCTGCTTTATATCAGGTTCTGGAAAGAAATAATTCAAGGTTTTATAGAAAATGAATGAAGTAATTCAAGCCGAGTGTGTTGGTAATATGTCATTTGAAAGTGAAATTGATGGCTATCAACTTCATTTCGATGCCGAGGAACAGTTTGGGGGAACTCATCGAGGGTACAGACCAAAACCAGTCGTCCTTGCGGCATTAGCCGCCTGTACGGGGATGGATGTCGTTTCCATTCTTGGAAAAAAGAAAGTCAAATTCTCAATTTTTAAGATAAATGTAACCGGAGAAGTATCAGAAGAATACCCAAAATATTATAAGAAAATTCACTTGTTATATGAGTTTACTGGTCCCGGTTTCCAAGATGATGAGGAACTCAGAACTAAAGTGAACAGAGCAGTGAGACTATCAAGGGATCAATATTGCGCTGTTTCCGCAATGCTTAAAAATTCATGTGAGATCACAGATGAGATTATTCTCAAAGATTCACAATGATGTCTTTCGTAAAATTTCTTTAAATTCGCTTAGGATCATTGCAGTTGCCCCCCATATGATTGACCTGTCAATTGCGAAAGAAGGAGCAGAGAGTTGTCCACTGGTTGTAAAAACTTCTTTTTCCATTATAGCGCTTTCATCCATTAACTGTGTTACATCAATTTCAAAAATCTTTTCTACCTCAGTTTGTTGAATGTGAAATTCCGGATATTTTACTGTAAAACCCACGAACGGTTGTACGATGTAATTACTAGGAGGTATATACAACTCTGTTAATTTTCCAATCACAGAAATTGCAAAGGGATCAACTCCGATCTCTTCATTTGTTTCTCGTAAGGCGGTTTCTAACAGATCTTTATCAGAGGATTCGAACCTTCCCCCTGGCAAACTAATTTGTCCACTATGAATTCCATTATATGTTTGGCGAAGTGTGACTACGAAAGTTGGGAGACTATTTTCTCTTCCAGGATAAAGCAGGATCAAAACACTACTTTTTATGGCTTTATCCATTTGTTGCATATCCATCATTTCTCTTAACCTTCGATTTGATGTCATCTTTAGTTGAGCTTGTGTTCCTGGTAAAGGTAAGGCAAGTGCAGATTTCAAACTGTCGATGAATTCAGAAAAGATCATTGAATTATTATTTTAATAAAGATTTTTACAAAATTACAATATGTGAATAGTAAAAATCAGTATAATTGTCCAAAAATTCTTCAAAAAATGGTCAGGCAAAAAACAAAACCAGTAAAAAAACCCGAGAATCTTATAAATGTCTACTATGCTCTGGTTCTATTTAATGATGATATCAATACCTTCGATTTTGTGATAGAATCATTGGTTGAAGTCTGCGGTCATGAATTTGAACAAGCGGAACAATGTGCTTTAATAGCACATTTTAAAGGTAGATGTATTGTAAAATCAGGAAGTTATGAGGAACTACAAAGTATGTTAGAAGAATTGACTTTACGAAAATTAACGATCACCATTGAATCTTTGAATTAAAGTTATTAACAGTTGTTAATAACTTCGGTTAGGAACTTGTTTATAATACTATACTTGATTGCTTGCATTTAGCATTTTGCTGATAGTATATTTGATCCAGCAAGTAAGAGATAAAAGGCCCGTTCTTAAAAATCGAGAAGTGAAAGTAGAACCCGCAAAGGTGAAAGCATTCACAAACTTGCCTTGATGGAAATGTATACCGCAAGTTTACGATGAAGTCAAGTGATTTAAGACGGTGGATCCGGGACGAAGAAACCGCGAGGTATCCGAAATGAGGAACCAGGGAAGAAAAGATGGGGGAAACCTCAAATGAGTAAACCAGCCATAATAACTGTAGCTTGTCACTTATGAAAACTACGGTTTCCATAAGTTGATGGGAACTTTTTCAACCAGAAAAGGTTCCCATCTTGTTTTTTAAACTTTAAAGTGTGTAATTTAACTTCCTATTCATCTGAAAAAGGAATAGTATAGTTTGACGAAGTATAACCAATCTTCATGATAAAATGAAATGCAGACTATAAATAGTGGGGTCTGTTTTTTGCAAGATTAATAATAGTTATTCTTACCACAAGAAATGGAAGAAAGAATAAACACAGAAACTCTAAAGAACGAATGGAATTATTGCTTTCCGATTAGATGGATAGTCAGGGAATGTCTTTTGATACCATTTATGATGATGCAATGCCCTGGGCATCAGGTTTACTAATGTCCATATCGCAAATGCAAGCCCTGGTAAACTCCATGTCATCAAAGCAAAACCAAACCATTCAATGACTTCACTAAAGTGATTTGGACAGGAGATAAATCTGAAGAACCCTCCATATGGAATTTTGTATCCGGTTTCACCAGGTTTCCGTAAATGGATCAAGATGTTGTCAGCCTGCCAGTTAATAGTAAAGCCTGAACAAAACATAAAGAACCCAATAATAAAACGGGGGTCATACAGCCATGATAAAGCGTACGGTTCTGAAAGCGATCCTAAATAGTAACCGTTTATGAATCCATTCATAAAATTGAAACAAATGGCCATTAGAACAATTGTTATCGGCATTTTTTTTCCTTTTGTATGTAAACGGAAAGGAAAGATCAATGTGCGGTTCGTGTAGTGGATTATCCACAAAGTAAAAAAGATCCACGGAATCAGGTTATGATGATTCTTTCCAAAAATGAACAGTACAGCAAAAAAGAACAATGCTGGCGATTCCATCAGGATCCAACCTGCTCTATTGCTGATTAAAGGACCCCATGAAGTATTTGTATGCCTTCCATAAGGAGCAGTTATTTTCAGTACAATGGGAAAGATTACTATTGCAATACCAATCCACACATAAACAATTAAATAGAAGGTATTTGGACTTATCATTTTTCTTTATTTTTAAGATAACCATTTAAATCGAACCATTTCATTGAATCTTTAACGGTTTCATCCATGCTTCTTGGATTGAAACCGAACTCCTGTTTGGCTTTCTCATAGCTGATCCGTTTGCTGCCATTTATTATGATCTTAAGAGATTCATGCGTATATAAAGGTGTTCTGCCACTGATTTTGCTGTATAAGGTTATGAATGGCAAACCAATCCATGCAAGCCAGAATGGCATAACAATCCCAACGATCTTTTGATTGGTATGTTTTTCAATGAGCTTTGCGACATCCGGTAAACTATGCCAATGTCCGGCAAGTAAGTATTTCTGACCTCTTATCCCTTTTTCAATTGAGGTGATGGCAGCTTGTACAATATCTCTCACATCAACCCAGTTGTATCCACCTGGGACAAGAGCCGGGATCTGGTGATGATAGAGCTGAAGAAATGCTTTACCCATCAATGAAGGTTCGAAATCCATCGGACCCACGATGGCTGTAGGACTCAAAACGAATGCATCAAGACCATCATTGGCCGCATTCATGACCATCCGCTCACCTTCGGCTTTTGACCGGTCATAAGCAAAAGCTTCATCACCGACTAATGGTCTGTTCTCATCAAGAACCTGATCGTGTGGTTCTTGTCTGAAAGCATGTATTGAACTGAAATGGATAAACCTTCTTACCCCAAATTCTCTGGAAAGTTGAATCATGTTTCTTGTTCCTTCAGTATTAGTTTCATGAACAGATCCATGATTTTCTCCGGTAATAGAGATTTTTGCAGCTAAATGAAATACAATCTCAGAACCTTTTATGAAAGGGACTAAGGATTCTTTATTTAAAAGGTCTCCTTTAAATATTTTTATATCCAAATTCTCAAGTCCTTTGTTGCTGTTATGAATTAATGTTCTGACTTCATGTCCATTGTCGACTAAAGCTTTACAAAGATTTACTCCGACGTGTCCGCTTGCTCCGGTAATAGCTATTATCATATTATTTTGTTAATTGGAAAGGCGCAAAGATAGAAAGAAATGAATAATAAGGGAAAGAAAGTGAGATCTGTTGTCGATTTAGGCAGAGATCTGTTTTGGCATGGTTTTGATATTAAGGATATTCTGCACAGGTCTGAATTCGGAGCGGATTATTTTCCACCGGTCAGGATATTTCTCAAACAGGAAAAGGATTTTGTTTCTGTGTTTTTTCAATGCATCTGTTATCGCAGGTGGAGTAATAGGAGTGGGGAACTCATGGCCAATATTTGCTCCGGTAAGTAGCAAGTTCTTTGATTTTAATTGATTAGCTGCATTTTCCAGTTTTTCAAGCAATAAGAATGTTTTATTATATTTTACAGGAATATCTTGAAGATTTTCAACGATCAAAGCATCTTGCTTGGGTTCTTTCTTTACATCCATAAAGAGATGAAAATCAGAAATAATAATTTCACTTGAATTTCCATCCAGATTCATTGTTTCAGCAAAATGCACTGCCTGGGTGATTGATAGTTTGAGGTCATCAAGATTTCCATGGTATTCCCTGATCTTGCCCATGGCATCATTATTAAATCGATAACTGATTCCATTGTTTTCAGTCAGTTCTGCCAGGTAATTATTACTCAATCTCAAAAGTTCATCTTTGAATTTGTCCTGAGTAATTTTCAATTCATTTCTGTAAAAGTTTCGCTCTTTCACAAGCGACCGCGTGTTTTCAGTAAGTGATGTGAATAGATTCTTATCACGGTCATTATTTTTGATAAATGTTATTATCGAATTTCTTAAAAGATGTCCGATAATTGTTTTATTTTCAGTCGTCAGGATTTTCCCCGGATTTATATTCCCAAAATTGCTAAGGTCTTTGTTAAAGTAAATGAAAAACAGGTCGTTTAACTCGTCATCCTGATTATGAATTCGTATTAATAAAATATTATTATTTAGTTCATTAAATATCTCCATCTGAACTTTTACTTCATGCTTTATTTCAAATGGAATATCCTCTTTTTTTAACCAGGAATATGAAGTTTTAACAGTTCTCAGATCATGAAAAACAGAAGGATCTTCAATTTTAAATGTCTCTTGAAAATATTCGCCATGTTCATTTCTTATATAACAGGCGACTATCTCTGTGATATCGGAGGAATAATAAACTGCAACAACCTTCTCAATACCCGGCAGTAGTGAGGGTAATATTTGAAGGATTTGTAATACAGGTTTTTCAGTGAATGTAAACACCACAATTGAACTTAAGTTGCACAAAGATAAGCTTAATTATTTGATTAAGCAAATTTTACTTAAATTATTTACTTAATATTTTTAAGCTTATATTTTTGTCTATACTTCATTTGAAAATTAAGTGAAAGAAATCATTTAATTATCTTGTATTTAGAATACTACAATGTTATTTTTGCGTTTGTTTATATCCATGTCAAAAGTTTATCTTGGATTGTCTTATTATTTGCTTAATATTATTAAGTATGCCAAATATGGATTATCACTCAATAATGCAAAAGCGTATTGAGTATTTTGCAAAGAAATATGAACCAACAGACTTGCTCATAGTAAAGAGAGAAAGTACACCGGAACCTCTCGAAATCCAACCGAAAAAGAAACTCCGTGATTTAATGCGCTCTGTAGCCGCGATATTATGGTAGAACAATAATTTAGAAATTATTATTCTGCTTCATTAATCCGGATATAAATCTATCTTTCTCTTCTCATCCTCTCTCTCTTTTTAAAACCTCTGGATTCCGGTCATCTGATCCCGCAATTCCTGTTTTTAATTTCCTCATCGCGTGACAAGGAAAAATAGCGAAATCGCGAGAGAGTGAAATTAAATAAAGCTCCTGATTCCAGATTCAATATCATTTTTCATAAGAGATTATTCATTATTATTTGAGCATTATTCCATCGATATAGTCTACCTATACTCTAAGCGAAGCGAAAACGAAGGAAGAACGAAGGAATATTATAGTTTCGGTATAGAAAGGGTATAGGGTGGACAAGGAAAAGAATATGTTATAAAGAAAATATGAGGTTTAAATCTGGAATTACCTACCTAAGCAGGCAGGAATTAAAAATTGTGAGTGCTCAAAGCCTGCAAGGAGATTTATTTTATCTAAAAACTTCCCGTTTGGTCATACTTCTTCCATGCCAATTAATTGACTATTAATAAAATAATGTTGGAATTCTTCTTGAATCTTCGCGTCACGCGTCACGCGTCACGATCGATCTACGTGCCATTAAGAACAACGTTCTCAATCACCACATTCCCCGGCAAATCACTAACTCTCACAACTACGCGGTTTCCTTTCCAATCCTGGTTTTCTGTCGTTACCTTGTAAATCCACTCATCGGTCGACTTCTGAACAGCAGATCCATTTTCAATTTGTAGTCCCAAAGCATTGATGATTATCACAATAACACTTGCAACCTTGAACCTGTCATAGGCTTCAATCTTAATGGTGTTCCCTTCTTGGCCCTTGTATTTTGAGGTATCTATTGTTTCTATTACAGGCTTCAACAAGTAATCTGAAATTGAAGCGTTCCAGCTGCTCTGGTTCTCCTTGGCTTTGTTCTTGTAAAACAGATCCAATTCCGCATCAGCAAGAACCTTGTGTCCATATTTCGTCGCTTTTCTGAATCGGTCCTGGTTCTCCAGTTGAGCCTCGCTCCATTTTCTATTCCTAGTGCTTGGCAAAGCAGACATAACCATCTTATTTCCAAGTACTCTTAAGATAATGTTCCCGACTTTCCCATGAAAATTCTTTACTAATACATTGGTTTGTGATACTGCCATAATATTTATCTTTAAGTTTATGTCACAAATATACTAGATATTTTTTCAGCATATCAAGTATGGAATTATCCTTCTTATTCTCTTAATGTTCTTTGTTACTTTTTTTTCCAATTTTGTCATATATTTGTTAAAAAATCGTATCACTATGAAAACATTAAAGAAAATATTCTTATGGATTGTTATTGTTCTCGTTGTCTTGGTTATCGTTGCTTTTCTGTTGCCTAAATCGTATCATGTAGAGAGTAACACATTAATGGTCAATAACAAATCATTGATTTATAATCTGACCAGTAATTTAAATAAGTGGGATCTTTGGACTCCCTGGAAGCAGGCAGATACTTTAGCAGTTTATGAAATGGTTGGGACAGATGGGCAGGTTGGCACGACCAGAAAATGGGATGGAAAGACAATAGGAAATGGACAAATGACAATTACTCAACTTGTTCCTGGTGAACTGGTTGGTTACGATTTATCTTTTCAGCATGAAAAGTATCAGTCTAAAGGTAAAATTACAATTGAGACAGTCGGTGATTCAGCTAAAGTAACATGGATTGATGAAGGTGATCTTGGTAACAATCCGTTATCAAGGTATATGGGGCTTTTCATGGGCAGAATGCTGATTCCTGACTTTAATAAGGGACTTGCCAAGCTTAAAAGAGTTGTAAATGAAAGGAAAAGTTGGCCCAGGATCGAAGAACATTCCTTGCCTGAACAAAATGTGATACTTATCCGTGATAGTGCTGGTCCTGCAACTTATTCAAAGGTCATGGATAAAGGTTATACAGAATTAATGAATTTCATAAAATCTGAGAAAATAGAGTCCAGCGGTTGTCCTTTTGCAATCTATTTGAAATATGACACGGTTACAATGTTTTCGGTAATGGATCTTGGAATTCCAATAAATAAAATAGTAAAAGGCAAAGGACGGATAAGAATGGAGGCGATTCCTGCAGGAAATGCTGTAATAGCTTATTATTTTGGTCCATATGATAAAACTGCTTCAACGTACTATGCACTTCATAAATATTGCCTGGAAGGTAAAAAAACAACGATCGGAGGACCATGGGAACTTTATGTGACTGATCCAATAAATGAAAAAGATCCAATGAAGATTGAGACTGATATTGTATTTCGCGTCAAGTAAAATATTGTGAACATACAACTTTCAGTAAATGAATTAATACATTATAATTAATATTATGTTAAATATGATGTTTTCTTTTCAACAAATAACTATTTCATTATTAGTCAAGTATCATCTCTCCCAGTAATACTATTTTATTGAAATAAAACAAGTTATAATTGTAATCCCTCGAATTTAATGCAAAAAAAAACTGCTCTTATTTTTTCAGAGCAGTTTTTTCATTTTATCTTATACTCTATTTCTTTCTTAATTCCAGAATTTTGGCTTGAATTGCTTTGAGATTCTCAGTCTCACCGAGACTTGAATAGATTTGTCGCAAGGAATTAAGTGTGTTCAAATCATTAGGCTGAAGTTCATCAGCTTTCTTCAGGTAAGGTAATGCAAGCTTATAGTATCTATTTGCTTCATTCAACAATTTGTCATAGGCATCCTTCTGTTCAAGAGGAAGTGAGTTGGCTTTAAGAGCTAAAGGTACAGCAGAATTAAAGTACAAAGAAGCAAGATTTAACTGTACATCATAAAAATCAGGTTTTAGCTGTATTGCTTTTAAATATGCAGCTTCTGATCTCTTATATGCATCACTTCTGTTTGCCACTGATTGCAATGTGTCTTCGTATATTTTTTGGTAATTAATTCCAATTGCATTGAAAACAAGATAGTTACTGCTATCCTTTTGTGCTGCAATGGTTAATGTTGATAATGCCTTAGGTACATCATTAAATGAGATATAAACATTTGATTCTGATAAAGTCATCTGAAGATTGTTGGGATACCTCTTTTTGCCATCCCTGATTACTTTCAACGCATCTGCTGAATCTTTTTCGGAACGGTAAATATCAGCTAAGGCAGCATATATGGAGATTGATTTTGCGTTATCCTTCAATAATTCAATGTAATACTCTTTCTGTTTTTGCTTTTCACCTGCAAGACCAGCGTTATATGCAGCGTAAGCCAAAGATGTCGTATCCTGGATCTTGGCAATTGATATAGTATTGGCTGCATTTTCAAAATCAAGCATTGCTTCCTTATATGATTTTTTGTTATAGCTATCAACCCCAGCGTTGAAATAGTTGTTATGTTGCCAATTTAACTTTACAAAAATATCGTCATAGTAATCTTTCTTTGGATCGAATTCAATAGCTTTCTTATAAGAATCAAGTGCTTTTTGAAGAGGTTCGGAGTCCAGGTTTTTATATTTGTCATCTTTGGAATTCGCTATCTCCAAATATATGTTTCCGCGGATAAACCATGCTTTAGGATCCTGAGCAGTGCTGACATCCTGAATACAGATATTAATAGTTTCCAACGCTTTATCTAACTTTCCGTCTTTTAAAAAGTTGGAGGCAGTTTGCCTTACATTCTTCTGGGCAAAAGTCAGGGTTATGGAACAAACCAGAACCAGGACAAAAAGGATTTTTTTCATATAATACTCGGTTAGTGATTTTTATCGATCATTTGTATTAAGAAAGCAAAAGTAGATAATTTCTGAATTCCTAGAAACTTAGATGAAATTAATTTTCAGGTTCGTCTATATTTGAGTCAATGGCAATGTCGCCTTCATTATCATCTACTGCAGTATCTGCATTACTTTCTTCCAACTCTTGTCCCTCTTCTTCCACATCCACCTTTGTTACTGCAGCAATAGCATCGCCTTCATTAATTTTGATTAATCTGACTCCCTGTGTGGCCCTACCCATAACCCGAAGATCGCTGACGGCCATTCTAATTATTATACCAGATTTATTAATAATCATCAAATCATCGCTATCGGTAACCCCTTTTATTGCTATAAGTTTTCCTGTTTTTTCTGTGATATTCAACGTCTTTACTCCTTTTCCTCCCCTATTAGTTACGCGATAGTCTTCAATATCGGATCTTTTTCCATATCCATTTTCAGATACCACAAGAATTTCCATCTTTTTCTCTTTGGGAATACATATCATTCCAACCACTTCATCATCCGAGAGTGTAATTCTAATTCCCCTCACGCCTGCAGCATTCCGGCCCATAGGTCGAACAGTTTTTTCATTAAAACGAATGGCTCTGCCAGATTTAAGTGCCATGACTACTTCATCTTCTCCATTTGTAAGTTTTGCTTCCAGGAGATGATCTCCTTCATGGATTGTGATTGCATTAATTCCATTCACACGAGGTCTTGAATAAGATTCAAGTGTCGTTTTTTTAATTGTACCTTTCTTAGTGGCAAGGATTATATAATTACTGGATGTATATTCTTCATCCTTGAGATCTTTCACATTGATATAAGCCCTGACCTTGTCATCAGGATCGATGCTTAATATGTTCTGTATTGCTCTACCTTTTGAAGCTTTCGTCCCCTCAGGAATTTCAAAAGCACGCATCCAAAAACATTTCCCCTTTTCCGTGAATAGTAGTAAGTAGTTATGATTTGTTGCTACAAATAGATGTTCCAGAAAATCTTCATCCCTGACTTCACTTCCTTTCATTCCTTTCCCTCCCCTGTTCTGAACGCGATATTCACTGAGAAGAGTTCTTTTAATGTAGCCCAAATGGGAAATAGTAATCACCACATATTCATCAGCGATGGTATCTTCTATCCTGAAATCGCTTGCATCATAAATAATCCTCGATCTGCGCTCATCTCCATATTTTTCTTTTATTTCAAGCAATTCATCCTTGATAATCTGCATCCGCAAGGATTCATCTGCCAAAATACTCTTCAGGTAAGCAATCAACTTAATAAGTTCATCATATTCAGATTTGATTTTATCACGTTCGAGTCCCGTAAGACGTTGAAGTCTAAGGTCTAGAATTGCTTTCGCCTGAATTTCCGTGAGGTTAAAAGTTGTAATTAATCCCGATTTTGCTTCATCAGGATTTTTTGATGAGCGTATCAGATTGATGACCGCATCTAAATTATCCAATGCGATTAACAGACCTTCAAGAATATGCGCTTTCTTTTCAGCTTCAGAAAGTTCAAATTTTGTACGCCGGATAACCACGTCATGCCGGTGATCAACAAAATGGTGGATAATATCTTTAAGATTCAATGTTTGAGGACGTCCTTTAACCAAAGCAATATTATTCACATTAAAGGAGTTCTGAAGTTGAGTGTATTGATAGAGTTTATTAAGTACAACATTCGTTATAGCATCTTTGCGTATCTCATAAACTATCCTGACGCCATGCCTATCAGATTCATCCCGAATTTCTGTTATACCTTCAATCTTTTTATCATTTACAAGTTCAGTCGTTCTTTTAATCATCTCGGCTTTATTGACCTGATAAGGGATAGAGGTCACAATAATCACATCCCGCCCGTGCTCATCAGTTTCTATGGTCGCTTCTCCTCTTAAAACAATCCTTCCCCTTCCAGTTTCAAATGCATCCTTTACTCCGTTATACCCATAGATTACCCCACCTGTCGGAAAATCCGGAGCTTTAATAAACTGTATGAGTTCAGGAATGGTGATTTCATGGTTGTCGATGTATGCAATTATACCATCAACGACTTCCTTCAAATTATGAGGGGCCATATTAGTTGCCATACCAACGGCAATTCCGGAAGCTCCATTCAAAAGAAGGTTCGGAATTTTTGATGGCATTACAGTAGGTTCCTCGAGTGTATCATCAAAATTCAGATGGAATTCTACTGTATCCTTTTCTATATCGGCGACCATCTCTTCTGCTATTCTTTGCATGCGTGCTTCTGTGTATCGCATAGCAGCAGGATTATCGCCATCCATTGATCCAAAATTTCCCTGACCATCAACTAGCGGATATCTTAATGACCATTCCTGTGCCATTCGCACCATTGCATCATACACAGAAGTATCGCCATGAGGATGGTATTTCCCCAAAACTTCACCAACTATCCTTGCTGATTTCTTATAAGACCGGCTGGCTGTAACCCCCAGCTCGTACATACCGTATAAAACCCTACGGTGCACGGGTTTTAGTCCATCGCGAACATCAGGTAAAGCTCTTGCCACGATTACGGACATGGAATAATCGATATATGCAGACTTCATCTGGTTCTCGATGTTCACTGATACAATTCTTTCTCCTTCTGCCATTACTTTCCCTTTAGTTAAGCATCTAAAATTCAAATAAATAACAATTTTCTCTTTAAAGTACGAAATTAGAAAAAAATCCGCTAATAACCTATGATTATTTTGCTATAATTTTCTAGTGTTACCAACACGAAAGTGTTAATAAATATTGATCTTTCATCATTGTTTTGATATTTTCGATCGTATTTTTGAATATTCCTTATTTTAAAGGTAAAAAATAAATGGCATTGTTTTTGTCTATTCCTATGAAGTCAATAAAAAGGAATCTTGAACGTTATTAAATAAAGACCATCATACAAAATGGAAGCAAAATTTTCTCAAAGAGTCAAAGATGTTCTGATCTTCAGCCGTGAAGAAGCAGTAAGACTTGGCAATGACTACATCGGTCTTGAGCACTTACTGCTTGGAATCATCAGGGAAGGAGAAGGACTTGCCATAAAGATCCTAAATACACTTGGTGTTGATCTGAATGATGTACGCCGTAAGATTGAATCTGCTGTAGCTAGCAATAAAGAGAAACCATCTAACCCGGATAATCTACCCCTAATCAAGCAATCTGAAAGAGCGCTTAAAATCACTTATCTTGAAGCCAAATGGTTTAACAGTGAGTTAATTGGAACTGAGCATCTATTGTTAGCAATATTAAAAGATGAAAATAACATAGTTACAAAGCTATTAACAGGTAAAAATGTGACTTATGACATTGTCAAAGAAGAGATAAGATCAATCATATCCAGCACTTCAGAAGATTTACCGACACAGCCCCTTGACATTCTTCCTAAGGATGAAGACGATGATGACCCTGAAGAAGGTGGAAAAACGTTTGGTTCGACCTCAAAGAAAGGATCAGATTCCAAATCGAAAACCCCTGTATTGGACAATTTTGGCAGGGATATAACAAAAGCAGCGGAAGAAGGTAGATTAGATCCCATTGTAGGAAGACAGAAAGAACTTGAACGTATCGCCCAGATATTAAGCCGAAGAAAAAAGAATAATCCAATTTTAATCGGAGAACCCGGCGTTGGCAAGTCTGCAATTGCAGAAGGGTTGGCGCTGAGGATAACCCAGAGAAAAGTTTCACGGGCTCTTTTCAATAAAAGGATTGTTTCTCTTGACCTGGCATCCTTAGTTGCTGGGACAAAATACAGAGGGCAATTCGAAGAGCGAATGAAAGCAGTTCTAAACGAACTTGAAAAGAATCCGGATATTATTCTGTTCATTGATGAAGTTCATACGATAGTAGGTGCAGGAAACGCTTCCGGATCACTGGATGCGTCAAATATGTTTAAACCGGCACTATCCCGTGGTGAAATTCAATGCATTGGAGCTACGACCCTTGATGAATATCGTCAATATATTGAAAAAGATGGTGCCCTTGAAAGAAGGTTCCAGAAGGTACTTGTTGACCCGACGAATGCTGACGAGACAGTAGAGATCCTGAATAATATCAAGGAAAAATATGAAGACCATCATCTTGTCAGATACACAGATGATGCCATTAAAGCTTGTGTCAGTCTGACAAATCGTTACATTTCAGATCGTTATCTTCCAGATAAGGCAATTGATGCTTTAGATGAATCCGGGGCACGGGTTCACATTTCGAATATTCATGTCCCTGCCGAGATCATCAATATAGAGACACAGATTGAAGAGACAAGGAAGAAAAAAATGCAGGCGATAACCAGTCAAAAGTTTGAAGAAGCAGCCGATCACAGAGACATGGAGCGAAAGTTGCAAGATGCTCTTGATAAAGAGAAGCGTAAATGGGAAGAGCAGGCTCAGATAAATCGGGAAATGGTGACTGAGGAAAATGTGGCAGAGGTCGTTGCCATGATGACAGGTATCCCGGTTCAACGCATTGCAAAGAATGAAAGCGATCGTCTTTTGAATATGGAAGATGAGCTGGCACATTCAGTTATCGGTCAGGAAGAGGCAATAAAGAAAGTAGTACGGTCAATCAGGAGGAACCGGGCTGGGTTAAAGGACCCGAATAAGCCAATCGGTTCCTTCATTTTCTTAGGACCTACCGGAGTCGGGAAGACTCATTTAGCAAAGATTCTTGCAAAATATCTGTTTGATACTGAGGATGCCTTAGTCAGAATAGATATGAGTGAATACATGGAGAAATTTGCAGTTTCCAGACTCATTGGTGCTCCTCCGGGATATGTTGGTTATGAGGAAGGAGGACAACTTACAGAAAAAATTAGACGTCGTCCATATTCAATAGTCCTTCTTGATGAGATAGAAAAAGCTCATCCGGATGTTTTTCACTTATTACTACAAGTCCTTGATGACGGTCTTCTGACTGATAGTTTTGGAAGAAGGGTCGATTTTAAAAACACGATTGTGATAATGACCTCAAATATAGGGTCACGTCAACTCAAGGACTTTGGACAGGGAGTTGGTTTTACAACGGCAGCCAAACAGGCGGCAAGTGCTGATCACACCCGGAGCGTTATCGAAAATGCTCTAAAAAAATCTTTTGCTCCTGAGTTCCTTAACAGGATTGACGATGTGGTAATATTTGATTCTCTTGAAAGAGAAGATATCCATAAAATCATTGATATCGAGCTTTCCCACCTTTATGAACGAATCAAAGCTATGGGATACCAGATTATTGTAACGGAAAAAGCAAAAGATTTTATTTGTGACAAAGGATGGGATGCCCAATTTGGTGCAAGACCATTAAAGAGAGCTATTCAGAAATACATAGAAGATGCTCTTGCTGAAGAGATAATCAAGACCAAATTAGTAAATAATGATATTATTAATATCGATTTTGATGAGGAATCGACTTCTATAAAAATATCCGTAGTAAAGCCTGACCCAGCTCCTAAAGAGTTAGCAAAATCAAAGTAAAAATATTAAAACATAAAGGAAGAGAGTGTCTTCTAAAAGAGACACTCTCTTTTCGTTCGAAGTCCATAGGTATACCCAGAGCGAATCTAGGGCGAAGGAAGAGCGAACAAAGTCTATAGAAAGTCTATAGGGAGTCTATAGAAAAAGTTAAGCTAGTTAGGCTAAATGCTAATTATCAGTTTGTTAGAAAAAGCATTTTTGTTGAAATATGTCATTACTCATTCAATGACAATGAATTAAGAACAAGATTCTGATCAGAACAGGTGTTATTGAGGCCAGATTGTTTGACTTATGTAATAGAAGCCATCCAAGAAGGACGGCTTCCTATATTTAAGAATTCAGAATTTATAAGTATTATCAGAAATCAATTTATCGGCGATAATCCTTCGGGCATCTTTGATATTAACACATTCAGTTGCTGTCAGAATGTCCATGACTTTCTTAAGTTTGCAAGCAAGTTCGGGTTCCGCAAATGAATGTACAGCGTCAAATGCTGCCTTCCGAATTTTATGTGCTGTATCATAGATATTTACATCAAGGATAGCTTTAAACACGGACATTTCTTTGTTCATGCTTTCGAGTTTTTGTACTCTGAGGGCGGTGGATTCTGAGACGTATGTTTCCATTATCATATCAGAAATGTTATTCATCACTTCCTGTTCCTGAATCAAAGTTTTCCCAAATTGGGCAGATGCTCCGTGGATGGCAATTAAAATAGCCTTTTTGAAATTCCTGATAACTCTGAATTTTTCCTCAAAAAAAGATTCATTACCTGTTTTACCATCAGTTATTTCATTCATATTCTCGAACAAGGATGCTGCTTTTCCAAAAAGATCAAAGTCGCCTTTTATTGCTCTCTTCATTGCCGTATCAACGACCAGCAACCGATTGATTTCGTTGGTTCCTTCAAAGATCCGGTTAATTCGAGAATCGCGATATCCTCTTTCCACTGACATTTCTGCAGAATATCCCATTCCGCCATGGATCTGAACTGCTTCATCAATCACATAATCAAGTGATTCAGAGCCATAAACTTTGAGAATGGCAGCTTCGACTGCATAATGGCTAATGGCTTCAATAGTGGCCCTTCCTTTGTCCTGACCTTCAGCTTTGTTCTTAGTAATCAAATCATCAATGTCTTTGCTAACTCTATATATTGCTGACTCGGATGCAAAGGTTTTGATTACTTGTTCAGCAAGTTTATGCTTTATTGAACCGAAAGTAGAGATAAGCACACCAAATTGCTTTCTCTCATTTGCATACTTCACAGAATCATTGATGGCTTTTTTGGAAGCGCCCAATACATTGGCACCCAGTTTTATCCTTCCCATATGAAGAATGCTCAAAGCAATCCTGAATCCTTCTCCCCTACCGCCTATTAAATTTTCTACAGGAACCTTGACATCATTAAAAAAGATCTGGGCTGTTGAAGAACCTTTGATCCCCATCTTATGCTCATCGGGATTCACGACGACACCGGGGGAATTCCTTTCCACAATAAAACTACTGAGGACTCTATCCTTATCAATTTTTGCGAACACTGTTTGAATATCTGCAAAGCCAGCGTTTGTTATCCACATTTTCTGACCGTTCAGGATATAATATTTTCCGTCATCGGATAAGTGAGCATTTGTTTTACCAGCGTTTGCATCACTACCAGCCCCAGGTTCCGTAAGACAGTAGGCCCCTAAATATTCGCCTGATGCAAGACGTGTAACGTACTTCTGGCGTTGTTCTTCATTTCCATAATACATAATAGGTAACGTCCCAATGCCTGTGTGTGCCATGAAAGCTACAGAGAAAGAATAACCAGATCCAATTGTTTCTGCAGCCAGCATTTGAGTTACAAATGACTGTCCAAAACCACCATATTCTTCAGGAATTGCAATTCCCATCAACCCCAATTCGCCTGCCTTCTTTAAGATGCTTTTCATGAGCTGGATATCAGGAGCATCTGTTTTATCTACATTCGGATATACTTCTGTTTCAAGAAAGTCTTTGCAAGTTTGGGCTATCATCAACTGCTCTTCATTGAATTCTTCCGGGATGAAGATATCCTTAGAACTAATGTCATCTACAAGAAATTCTCCACTTTTTAATGTTTTTCCATTTTCCATGCTAATTGTTCTTAATGTTTTGGAATGAAATGTGTCTTTAATTTTAGTTAATTTCAATAAACTAGACATCAAGTGATAATGCTATCATTTCAGCAATGTCGAGGTTTTGAACGGTATCTATTTTATCTTTATATTTCAACCCATCAGTCAGCATTGTCATGCAGAACGGACATGCCGTGGCAACTACTCCTGCTCCAGTATCCAATACATCTTCAGTACGTTCCATATAGACCTCCTTGTTTCCTTTCTCGGCCTCCTTGAATATCTGACCCCCTCCAGCGCCACAACAAAGGGCAAAGCTTTTATGCCTTTTCATTTCTACAAATCCGGAGGTCATCTTTTTTAATATTGACCTTGGTTCCTTATAAATCCCATTAGCACGGCCCAGATAACACGGGTCGTGGTATGTTACCTTTTTTTCTGAAAAAAATGTGGGTTCTAATTTTAATTTGCCTTCTTCTATTTTGTTCTCAATAAACTGCAGATAGTTAATTACTTCGTAATTACCTCCCAAGTCGGGGTATTCATTTTTCAGAATATTATAGCAATGAGGGCAAATTGTAATAATTTTCTTAACATCGTAAGATTTGAATAGTTCAATATTACTTAATGCCTGCATCTGGTAAAGCATTTCATTTCCAGCTCTCCGGGCGGGATCGCCAGTACAGGATTCCTCTTTACCCAGAACTGCATAATTGACGTTCAGATAGGTAAGAATCTTCACAAATGCCCGAACAACCTTTTTATATCTGTCATCATATGCACCGGCACAGCCAACCCAGAACAGATACTCCGGTTTTTCTCCTCTGGCAGACAATTCTGCCATCACAGGTATAGTTA
>JBEKQA010000033.1:0-21887 GCA_049520195.1 Bacteroidales bacterium | reverse complement strand
ACTATTGATGTTATAGGTGAAGGTATAAGGTGCTGTAGATGAAGCTCCGGTGAATGTAATCAAAGGTGAGGCTGAATTTTGACAAACCGCAGTTGTCCCTGAGATGGTTGCGGTAGGCAAGGGATTGACAGTAATAATCGCACTTCCTGTTTGTAGCTGGGAGCAGGCAGTTGGACTTCCATCCTGGACGCTGATGAGGTTATAGGTAAAGGTTCCAACCGTGTTTGTAGGAGCAGCAACCGTAACGCTATTTCCAACGGTAGTAGTCACTTGCAGATTGGCTCCGCCATTGATGTTATAGGTAAAGGTATAAGGTGCCATGGTTGTTCCACCTCTGAAGGTGACCAGGGGTGAAGCAGAATTCTGACATACAGCAGTAGTTCCGGATATAGTTGCCGTTGGCAAAGCATTGACAGTAATGACTGCGGTTCCTGTCTGCAATTGGAAACATGTTGTTGAACTTCCATCCCGAACACTGATTAAATTGTAAGTGAACGTCCCCACCGTGTTTGTAGGAGCGGCAACAGTCACGCTGTTTCCTACGGTGGTTGTCACCTGCTGATTGGCTCCGCCATTGATGTTATAAGTGAAGGTATAGGGGGGGGTAGTTGTTCCACCAGTAAAAGTAACCAAAGGAGCAACGGCATTCTGGCACACAGCAGTAGTTCCGGAGATAGTTGCAGTTGGCAAAGCATTTACGGTAATGACAGCGCTTCCCGATTGTAGCTGGGAGCAGGAAGTTGGACTTCCATCCCGGACGCTGAGGAGGTTGTAGGTAAATGTTCCTACCGTGTTTGTGGGAGCAGCAACGGTCACACTATTTCCCACGGTGGTTGTCACTTGCTGATTGGCTCCGCCATTGATGTTATAGGTAAAGGTGTAAGGAGCGGTGGATGAGGCTCCGGTAAATGTAATCAACGGGGATGCTGAATTCTGGCATACGGCTGTGGTTCCTGATATGGTAGCTGTCGGCAAAGGATTTACCGTGATAACAGCATTTCCTGACTGAAGTTGAGAGCAGGCCGTTGGGGTTCCGTCCTGAACGCTGATAAGGGTGTAAGTGAAGGTTCCAACAGTGTTTGTAGGAGCAGCAACAGTCACGCTATTTCCCACGGTGGTTGTCACTTGTTGATTGGCCCCGGCATTGATCTTATAGGTGAAGGTATAAGGCGCTGTGGTTGTACCCCCGGTGAATGTGACCAAAGGAGCAGTGGCATTCTGGCAAACGGCAGTGGTTCCTGAGATAGTTGCTGTTGGCAGTGCATTGACGGTGACAATAGCGCTTCCGGTTTGTGGCTGTGAACAGGCAGTGGGGCTTCCATCCTGGACACTGATGAGGTTGTAAGTAAATGTTCCTACCGTATTTGTAGGAGCAGAAACGGTCACACTATTTCCCACGGTGGTTGTCACTTGCAGATGGGCTCCGCCATTGATGTTATAGGTGAAGGAATAAGGTGCTGTAGATGAAGCTCCTGTGAATGTAATCAAAGGTGAGGCTGAATTTTGACAAACCGCAGTTGTCCCTGAGATGGTCGCGGTAGGCAAAGGATTGACAGTAATAATCGCACTTCCAGTTTGTAGCTGGGAGCAGAAAGTTGAACCACCATCCTGAACGCTTACCAGGTTGTAGGTAAAGGTACCTACCGTGTTTGTAGGAGCAGCAACCGTAACGCTATTTCCAACGGTAGTAGTCACTTGCTGGTTAGCTCCGCCGTTGATGTTGTATGTGAATTTAAATGGACTTATACCTATTACACCCGTGAAGGTAACCAAAGGTGCAATTGCATTCTGACATACGGCTATTGTACCCGCTATATTGGCAGTTGGTAATGGTTTTACCACAACAACATAAGTAAAAGCAGGGCCTTCACAACTTCCTTTGTATGGAAAAATAGTATAGGTAACACTATCAATATGTGTTCCATTATTAATCAATGTTTGGTTTATTGGTCCACTAACGGGCACACTATCATTCGAGGAACCAGTGAGTGTTACTGAGCTTGAGACGGCAGTCCAGGTAAAGAGTGGATTAGCAACATTGGCAGTCAGGGCAATATTCGTACTTTGACCGCTGCATATCTGCTCCCTATGAACAGAATTATTAATGGTGGGAAGAGTATCTACAACCACTGGCTTTGAAATTGAATCCTTACAACCTTCGGTTGAGTTTGAAACAAGTGTAACCTGATAAATGCCAGGTAAAGCAAAGACATGCGTGGGATTTGGTATTCCTGTGACAACCGGTGTGCCGTCCCCAAAATTCCAATCCCAACCTGTAACGGCGTTCTGGTTTACTTGACTGGAATCATAAAATTGCGTATTGATCCCTGAACATGCGGCACCATGATAGAAATTTGTTGTGATTACAGTATAAGTCAGTGTTTCATGGATTGTATCTACACATCCATTTACAGCGGTAAGGATGCAATCAATAGTCTCTCCTGTTATAGGATGGGGTACCACAATTTGCCGGACCGTATCCCCGGTACTCCAATGATAATGTGCAAAACCGAGTGGGGCAGTTAGTGTTGCAGAGGTATCACCCTGACACATAGATGTTTGAATGGTGAGCGAGCTACAATAGGCAGATACATATGCATAGCCAAAATGTCCGCCTGGCTCGCAATCCTTAGTTGTATAAACAATCGAAAGATGACGGCCAACAAATTTTTGAAGACTCATACCGACAGTCGTCCATTCTTTCCATTCAATTGGAGTTCCATCTGAACCAAGGTGTTTATGCCAACCAGGTCCAAGAGCGGTATCGTTACAATAAATATAATAATATCCGCATGTAGAATCAACTATTTTGCCAGTGGAATCTTCAATAGCAATCTGAAAACTGGGTTGTTCATTGAAGGGATGACCGGGGTTCTGAAGTACTACGGCGTATCGGTAAATAAGAAGATAGGTGCTAGCGTCAACATAAACATCATATTTCAATGTTGCCACATGAGATCCTCCGACATTATGTCCTAACTTGGCAGAATAGGCTTCTTCATGGAATACTGAGTATAGACTGTCACCGGTATTAGGATCGGGCTTACCCGGGCCTGGGATGATTGAATATAATGGAGGACAATCGGTTGAATCTGGAACCCCATAACATTGAAAATCACCATTTGGATAAGGTGCAACGGTATTGGTATCCAATCCATTATATTGGTTGGGGAATGACCAACTTCCATATGTCCCTTTCCAGTTTTTAAAATTTCCAAGGTTGAAATTGGAATTAGGGCACGTTGATATCAAATTTTGTCCCCAGACATTAAATTGAGAAATATAGATTAGAAAAAAGTAAAAAAGAATCTTATAAAATTGTTTCATAAATTTTTTCTGAAAAATAGTCACAACAAAGATAAAAAATGATTGGAAATAAGTTTCTGATTTATTTTGTCTTTCATTAATTTGTTTCAATGAGTTATATTAAATTGGGCTTTCTGTTTAACGGGAATTTTTTTATAAATACAGACAACGATCCATAAAAAGGTTGTTCAGTAAAACAAAAAAATATTTATAACAGTTCAGTCCTTAATGCACCTTATACCAAAAGCATGCGTATTGCTGACAATTTACGCTTCAGAAAATCAATTCTCTTGGAAAAATAAACATCCCAGAAGCAAGAAGATCAGAAAGTAAATCATACGCTTCATATTGACTTTCATATGTACCTATAAAGACGTATAAAGATACTATACTCTATACGTTTTGAGCAAATTATTGTTGCAAGTAACCTTGCTAAAAGCATGATAAAGAAAGATAAAAGATCAGGGTATTTCTTATTCGTAAATCCTCTGTCATTAAAATACAGACATCAAAATAATGAAAGGTTGTCTGTCAATTTTTAATACAGCGGACAACGAATGCATTCGATTTCGAGGCAGGATAGAATGAGACGATGAAGTGCATTGTAACCGGAATATCCTGGCTGTATCAGACATGGTCGAGATCCGCATATAGATCGGACGGTCTCTGTGATTTTATGAGACCTCAGGCGCAACAAACCAGAATTTATTGTCTATTTTCGCACGAACCTGGCTATGGATACATATAAGGAAAAGAAGAAAATAAAATATTCTTTTCAATATGCCCGTTTTATGTAAAGAATTCGTAAAATTACAAAAAATATTATAGCCGGTCATGTCATGGTAAAAAATCGCGTTGAAAAAGACCTGATAGGGAGCAGAAATATCCCGGAAGATGCATTGTACGGCATACACGCATTACGGGCAAAAGAAAACTTTCCTGACCAGACTGCATTCCCCATCGAATGGTATGAAACTGTCGGAATTGTAAAGCAAGCCTGTTATGAGACCTGCCTGGCCTATTATAGTGCAATTAAAATCAAATACCCCGGGAAGAAGTTCCCGTTTCGCATAATTTCAGATGAAATACTGTCTGTCCTTGTTGAAAAAGCTAAGGAAATTTCTGAAGGAAAGTATTTTGATCAGTTCATTGTACCTGCGATTTCCGGTGGCGCCGGAACAAGCATAAACATGAATGTCAATGAGATCATCACCAATGCTTCGTTGCTGAAGCTCGGGCATAAACCAGGAGACTACGATTTCATAGATCCGATAGAACATGCCAATGTTTTCCAGTCTACCAATGACGTGATACCCACAGCGCTGAAAGTCGCCGTAATGAAGTTGTTGCAGAATCTTGAGCCGGCAATCAATGAATTGAGGGGAAAGATCGAAGAAAAAGAGAATATTCACCGGAACGATCTGCGGATCGGATATACGCAAATGCAGGAGGCAGTCCCGTCCTCCTTCGGAAAATTGTTCAGTACATACAGCGAAGCATTGTCCAGGGACTGGTGGCGTGTCTCTAAGTGTTTTGAGCGTATCAAACTTGTCAACCTCGGAGGGGGTGCTACCGGCACTGGGCTGGCCATTCCCAGGTACTTCATCATGGAAGCCACCCGGTATCTTCAGAAGCTTTCAGGATTACCTGTTGCCCGAAGCGAAAATATGGCTGATGCAACCTCCAGCCTTGATTCGTGGGTAGAGATCCATGCCACGCTGAAAGCACATGCCGTCAACCTGGAAAAAATGGTCTCAGATCTGCGCTTGCTTGCATCCGATATTTCGGGGAACAAAGAGGTCAGCCTTCCACGGAAGCAGGCCGGCAGCTCCATCATGCCCGGCAAGATCAACCCGGTCATCCCTGAATTCGTGATCAGCTCGGTTCATCGTATCTATGCCAACGACCAGCTTATAGCCTCCCTCTGTGCACAGGGATGCCTTGAACTGAATGCTTATCTTCCTGTGATCGGGATCAGTATTATTGAAAGCCTGAAACTACTTATTGCCGCTGACCATACCCTGAAAGTAAATCTCATTGAAGAGCTAGAGATAAATACAAGAACGGGAGAGGAAAAACTATTCATGAGTCCTGCAATTACAACGGCATTGATACCTGAAATTGGTTACAACATGGCTTCTGAGCTGTCCAAGACCATGAAGTCAAAGAATATAGATGTCTTTAAGGCAAATGAGGAACTTGGGTTAATCGGTGGAGAGAAATTGAAAATGCTGTTAAAGCCTGAGAATTTGCTGAAATTGGGTTATACATTGGAGGAATATTTTGGTAATGAGGAATGAATAATTGTTTAATTAATAATTCTGTAATTTTTCGTGATTGATAATACTAACATATGGTTACTAAAGGACGGGATCTGAAACCACATATCGGGATCTTCGGGAGAAGAAATAATGGCAAGAGTTCCCTGATCAATGCATTGACCGGTCAGGAGACGGCAATTGTTTCCGAAATAGCCGGTACGACAACTGACCCTGTTAAAAAATCTATGGAGATTGCAGGTATCGGTCCAGTGGTGATGATTGATACTGCAGGCATTGATGATACCGGGGAGCTTGGACAGAAACGCATCCTGCGTTCCAGGGAAATGCTCAAACTGATTGACCTTGCTATTCTTGTTATCGCCGAAAATCTTTTTGATGAACCGGAAAAGGGACTTATTAGTGATTTTAGAAAGAATGAGATCCCGTTCGTCATTATTCACAATAAATCAGATTTGCAACCTGCTGATAAAGAGCTCCTGAAGATCATCAATGAAAGATATTCCGTCCCTGTAATAGAGTTCAGTGCAAAGTATCCTTCAAACCTTGATGATCTGGTCCTATCTTTACAGGAAGCCATGCCGGAATCGGCATTCAGGAAAAGGCCATTGGTCGGAGATTTGATCTCATATGGCGATGTCGTTCTTTTGATCACCCCTATTGATATTGAAGCTCCAGAAGGAAGAATGATACTGCCCCAGGTACAGGTGATCAGGGATGTTCTTGATAATGACGGGATTGTCGTTATCTGCAAGGAAAGAGAAGTCGATGCATTTATCCGGAAAATGGACCCCAAACCGGCCCTTGTCATTACTGACAGCCAGGTGTTTCCCAAGGCCAACGCCGCCGTTCCACCGGGTATCCCTCTTACCAGCTTCAGCATCGTCCTTGCCCGGCAAAAAGGCGACTTTGATAACTATATTAAAGGTACTCCGTATATCTCAAAACTGCAAGATGGTGATCATGTATTGATCCTTGAATCCTGTTCCCATCATGTTTCCTGTGACGATATCGGAAGAGTAAAAATTCCGCGCTGGCTTGTAAATTTTACGGGTAAGAAACTTGAATTTACGGTCATAGCTGGGCTTGACAGGATCCCGCGAGAAATGAAAGATTATGCAATGGTGGTACAATGCGGAAGTTGCATGATCACCCGCAAACAACTGATCAGCCGGCTTAAACCTGCCGTCGATGCCGGAATCCCGGTAACCAATTATGGCATGGCTATCGCCTATGTTCATGGTATCTATAACCGCGCAATTGAACCGTTTAAGCCCGGATGGGAGGGTAAAGTCGATTACCTTTGATAGGATGAGTTTTTAATTTCTGACTTCTCTTCTCTCATTTTTAGTATTTTTGTAAATGCTTACTAACCACAAAAGCTAAACATATGAATCATCAGTGGTACTCTAAATGCCTCATATTCTTACTGATCCTGTATGCCGGATTTTCCTATGGCCAGTACCCTCCGCCTCCGGGTTATACGGGTACAACTGCAATATACAAGGACAGCTCTGTTTATTATGCATGGGCCACACACTGTACTGTGATCAGGGGCTTTATTAATATTGCCGATACAAATGCTACTTACGATGGTTCAAACAGGGCTTCATTCGGGGATAGTACGATGGCTACCGGGATTGCCGACGAGCAGGTCGTCAGCCTTGGCGATGGCGGAAGCGCTACACTCACCTTTGATACCATAATATCGGATCATGACGGATGGGACTTTGCCGTATTTGAAAACGGGTTTGCCGACAATTATCTGGAATTAGGTTTTGTGGAAGTCAGCTCTGACGGGGTTCATTTTGTGCGATTCCCTTCTGTTTCATTAACACAAACCCAGATCCAGATTGGCGCCTTCGATACCCTCGATACAAGGAAGATCTATAATCTTGCCGGAAAGTACAGGATAGATTATGGTACCCCCTTTGATCTTGCCCAACTTAAAGACAGCGCCGGAATAGATATTCATCATATTACCCACATCCGGGTCGTCGATGTTGTGGGCTGTATCCAGGATGCGTATGCAAGGTATGATTCACAAAACCACAAGATCAATGATCCCTGGCCAACACCTTTTAACACCGGTGGCTTTGATCTTGATGCTGTCGGCCTCGTCCATAATGCTCCTTTATCAATTAACGATAACCTCCACGTTCCGCAGGTAAGTATTCTGCCCAATCCATGTTCGAAACAGGCAAGATTCTTTGCAGGAACCGCCTCACTCTTACAATATCAGATAACAGATCAAATGGGGCAGGTAGTAAGGCAATCATCATTTTCCGTAAGTACTTCGGTCAATATAGAAAACCTGCCTGCCGGAATTTATTTTGTTACGTTTACAAATCCCGTCTCCTTTCTGCAACTGACAAAGAAGTTGATAAAATATTGATAATCCGTATAGTCACTTTTAACTATCCGTCGTCCTTCTTTATTAAATCAGACGAAAGCATTTTTTTATCATAATTAAAGACCTTATAATTAACATCTTACGTTGAAGAAATGGTTTTTTTGCATTTCTGATTGATTGATAATCAATCAAATGTATATTCCCGCTATAGACTTTCTATAGACTTTCTATAGACTTTGTTCGATCTTCCTTCGCTCTGGGTTCGCTCAGGGTTCGCCCAAGGTTAGCTTTGAAGATAGGTTTATTATAACGAAAGCGAAACAGGCACTATTCTCCCGTTAAAAAACCGGTTCCCGGTAACTGCAAAATCGGCAATGAACTGGGCCATCTGGGTGGTCGATTGCAATGCTTTGACACCGGGAAAAGCTTTGTCAAACATGTCGGTTTGCACGCCTCCCAATGCCAGGCAGTTCACGCTGATCTCTGCTTCTTTCAGCTCTTCGGCAAGGACTTCTGTGAAAACGGAAACTGCTCCCTTACTGGAGCTATAAGCAGATAATCCCGGGAATTTTTTACTCCCCGTAATACCTCCCATGCTGCTGATATTCAGGATGTGTCCGCCTTTGTTCATTATCGGCAGGATCAGTTGAGTGAAAAAAAATAACCCCTTGATATTGACATTATAAATATCATCAAAATCCTGAAGTTCAATTTTATCGAAAGACCGGTTGATCAATTTTCCCGCATTGTTGATGAGGATATCGCAACGGTGGAAAAACGTCTCAATTTTTTGAAGGATAAAGGGATAGAAGTCATATTGCACCAGGTCGAATTCGATGGTCATGAGCTTGGAGGATGAATTGAGTTTCTGACACTCGGCATTTAAACGACGAAGGCCATCTGTGCTCCTTGCCAGGGCAACAATCTGATTACCCTTATGTTTGCAGAGTGTTTTCACCACTTCAGCCCCTATACCCTTGCTTGCACCTGTTATAATTATATTCATATCAGATATGTTAAAAGCAAAGGTTAAAATTACGAACAAATTGGAGATTTCAATGCTAAAAAAGTCTTTAAGTAATGGAATATTTATTGCATTTATAAAGATATTAGCATCACATTTTATGTCTTTAACCCGGCTGGCGCGCGTCACGTGTCACGGGTCACGCATTACGAATTTCTCCGCATCATCAAATTTAATCTGCCCGGCAGATCATTGTTCCGGATTCAAGTACTAAAAAAACATTTTGATAACTATTTGCAAGCTTCCCATTACTTCAGGCCATTCAATATCAGGCATTTATCTCTATTGATCTGTGGAATCTTAAGAATACATACAGGTACTTACAATATCAGGAGCTACTTAATTTATTTTGGACGAGAGTAGAATTATCTTGGTAGATTTGTGGTCAGACAATTTGGTGAGATTAAAAGAAATTTCAGAAAACAGAAACAAGAAATGTTAACTCGGATTAAAGAATGGCTGGATAAAAATTATCCCCAGAACTATATTGTGCGAAAACCTTATGCAGGGACACTTATATTTCTGGGTTTCTGTTTCGGCTTCGCAATAATTTATAAACCCCTTGGCATACACGGGTCACGTTCTTTCGGCTTTATGCTTACAATGGCGATCTATCTCAGCACTTTGTCAATCCCGGTATTTTTCATTATTCAAATCCTGAAGAAAATCAGGTATTTTTCAAATCCTAATGAATGGACTATCATTAAGGAAATTATAGCTATTGCACTTGCTCTGCTTATAATGGGCATTGCTTTATATTTCGTGGGCTTTCTTATGGAATCACCCGGTAACAGATGGAATTTCGAAACCTTTCTTGATTCATGTAAACATGCTTTCCTGCTTGGGATAATCCCATTCGGGTTTTTCACCATAATCAATTACCGCTACCTGTTTGTGAAGGATATTGCCAGGGAATTTAACCAGGATTTGAATCAACTTCCTGCTGAACCGCCGGAAGAATTGATCCGGATTGGTTCCCAGTTGAAGAAAGAAGAGTTAAGCTTTTATCCCAGCCAGTTTCTTTATGCAGCATCAGAGGGTAACTATGTTGTTTTTCATTGGATGGAAAACAACCATGTCCAAAAAAAACTTATCCGTAATTCCATCAGCAATATAGAGCAACAACTATCAGCCATTCCCTTTTTCATAAGGACTCACAGGGCATTTATCGTGAATGTAAAGCAGATCATTTCGCAAAAAGGAAATACACTGGGTTACCGGATAAAACTCGAGGGTATTGATGACATCATTCCTGTTTCGAGACAAAACGCCCGGGAGTTTGACCAGCTTTTAAAACGTTACAGGTAATCCATTCATCCCAAAAAAATGCCGTTCGTCCCAATTTTTTCCTGGGTATTCCGTACTTGCTATCCACCGGCAACAAATTCTTGCTGTGTATACCAATAACTTGTATATCAATTTAATAGCCTATTACTTTGCAGAAATAATTTTAAAAACTTCTGCAATGAAAAAAATGATTGATTTACCAGGTCACAGAACTGCCGGAAAGATTTTTATGCTTTTAGCATTTGCATTTATTCAAATTTCCGGGGTTTATGCCCAGGAAAGACAATCGATTACAGGCAGACTGATCGAGAGGAAAAGTAACCAGGCAATTCCTTATGCTACCGTAGCTTTGATCAGGGTATCCGATTCTGCAATGATCAATGGGGCAACGAGCGATGATAATGGGATGTTTATCATAAGCCCCGTCCAATCCGGTAACTACAGGCTCCGGATATCAATCATCGGTTATAACCCGGAAACCAGGGGTATTGCCTTAGAAAACAAAGGTGTGACGTATGCCGGAACCATCTACCTGGAGGAAAAGACCGTGGTTCTCAAAGAAGTGGAGATTTTCAGTGACCGGGTAAAGGCAAAATCGGAAAGCGACAGGACTATTTTCTTTATGACAAAAAAAATGCTCGACGCTTCAAGTACCGGGATGGATGTCCTTAAGCTCATTCCCGGTATCCAGGTCGATCTCATGCAAAACATTTCACTGGAAGGCAGCAGCAACATCCAGTTTTTTGTGAATGGCAAGGAACGGGACGGAGGCTTCATCAGTCAGCTGGACCCCAAACAGATTGACAGGGTTGAAGTCATCAACAAACCCTCTTTGAACCTCGATGGCAATTCGACAGGGGCAATCAATATTATATTGAAGAAAGACCGGGATCAGGGAATCAGCGGTCAGATCTACGCCGAAATACCTTGTTCTCTTTCAGAAATATACATCCGCCCGAATTATTCGCTGAATTGGGGATTCAAAAAACTAAACCTTTATACCTCATATAAAGGAGAGATGACTTACCTGGATCTTCATGAAAGTACTAACAGGAATGAATTGAGCAGTATGGGTACAAACGAGATAACTTCAAACCAATATGTCCGTCAGAAGGATTGGTCGCAAAGGTTCAGCTTTGGGATCGATTATGCCCTGAATGCCCACGACCAGTTTAATGTCTATGTTTTCTATAATCCTTATTCCCGCGAACTTGACGGTAATGCAGATTTACAGATATCCGGTATCCTGAATACTAACTGGAAAGCCAAAAAGGAAGACTCGGATATGAATACCGGCACCTTCTGTTCCCTGTTCTATAAACATAATTTTAATAAAGAAGGGCGTGAACTCACATTGGAAATAAGCAATTTTCATCTGAAGGCGAAAAGTTCGACAACATTTGTTCCTGAAGGGAACGAGAACAGTACCGTTGTACAGACCAATACTACAGAACCCGAACAAAATGTGATCAGCACCAAAATGGACTATACAACACTTATCTGGAATAAGCTGAATTTCAGCACAGGAATCAAAACAAAATTCCAGGTGCTTCAGGATGACTATGTGCGTAATTTCACCTATAATGAACAAATATTTGCCGCTTATGGAGTCCTTTCTTATAAAAGGACAAAATTTGATTGCAGCCTGGGCTTGCGTGCAGAAAAATCCATTGCAGATCTGAAAGATACCTTCAGAAATTCAGTCTTATCCTTTTTTCCAGATGTCACTTTCAATTACAAACCTACATCCCGGCAACACATCCAACTGTCATACGACCGTTCGATCAAACGGCCCAATATTTATCAGTTAAATCCACTTACGGCTATTGATGATCCCTGCACCGTAAGCAAAGGCAATCCGTTTCTTACCCCTGAATTCCGTAGCACCATCTTTTTAGACTATTCCATTCAGTTTAAGAACAATTATATTGCTACGCGCTTGTTTTACAACAATATGACGGATGTGATCAATCCCCTGACATTTATCAATGATACCGGCGCTTTTGAAACCCAGGTGCATAACATGGGTACCATTCAGCAGTATGGGGTACAGCTATCAGGGACAGTAAAGCTTGGAATAGCTACTATCAATCCCTATCTGCGGCTATTCGAACAGTACACAACCGCCAATTGCCTTGCAAAACAATACGGTGTCGAAAACAGGCATGACCTCGCTTATGAATCGGGTCTTTCTGCTATCCTTTCGTTCAAACATGATATCTCCTTCTCACTTATTTTTCACTATGGCAGCCCCAAAAACGATATCCAGGGTAATTCTTTTTGTGATGCTCTTTATTTCCTGTCGCTCGACAAGACCTTTCATCAAAAAATCAAAATCGGCATAGTATGTGCGCTTCCCTTTACCAAATCGTTTATTTATAATGGTTCAGAAACTGACGGGTCAAATTTTTACAGTCATTACCAGGGAAACGTTAAAATATCCAGCCCCTTCTGCTGGCTAAAATTGTGTTATCAATTCAATCAGGGTAAAAACAGGGATAAGATAAATCATGCAGGTGAAGAGATTGAGAATCTGCCGAAGAAAGGGTTTTAAGGGTCATGAACCGGGAAAGTTGCAAACTCAAAGTAATTATAGTATTCAAAGATCTGTTCTGTCAATCTTCAATCTTCCAGCATCCAAATCATAATTCTTATTTCCTCTTGAATTCCAGATTCATCGCCTAACTAGCTGTTTAACATCTTCTTAAAGCTTAACCACTTAAAACTTAAAACTCACCTCACTCTTCACTCCTCACCCTTCACTCCCTAATTCCTGATTCCTATTATATAGCACTGCATGCTTATTTATTAAACGCTTATTATTCGAAAAATTTCTTTATTTTTATAAAATGATTGGGAAGGACAATTTTATTTTCCTCTTAAACAAAAAATGTTATTGAACGCATAATACTCTAGGGAGTTATCTTTATTATGATAAGACATTTGCAGTGGAAACTACTGCTTGTTTTCCTTGTTTTGTTAATATTTCCATCATTGCTGTTTGCTGAAGGAACGAAACAAATTCTTATTGCTGATACAGGTCATGGGAAGATTGAAGTAATGCCGTCATTCAGTGAATTTGCATGGTATGATCCCGGTGGATCTGTACCCCCGCAGTATAGGTTATATATTCATGTTCAAAATGCTGGCGAGATCATCTATTACGGCTTTGGAGATGTGCTGGATGTTAATCATAGAATAGTAACAGATGTTTTATACGAGATTAAGGATCCTTCAGGAAATATCGTGGTTGGTCCAACACATGTCCCACCTTCCGGGGCCGGTTATATACAGACATTTAACCAGGCTGTAGCGGGGCCTTCCGCAACTGCCGGGTCATCCGGGTATAATGCCTTATCATATACACCAACAGTTACAGGTGATTTTTATATAGAATTTAACTTTAATTCCGGAGCACATGACCGTACAGAATTTAAATATTTTGATATCACTGTATCGACAGCTTCACATGTAGCAATTGATGGCCGGGTTTGGTCTGAAGCCTGGCAAATGACTACGGATGATTATGTCTATCAATTTCATGGGAAACTATTTGTTTACTCGGATGACAGTATTGTTACATCGGTCAATTTCAACAGTATGGAACCCTATGTTTTTGCTGTATCTTGTAACCAGTATGGTTGTTACAATACAGGAGATTTCGACAATGACCGAAGATCAGTACCCGGATATGAAACCCTCCCACAATATAAATTGTTCCTTAATAACCCGGATTCCGTCGTATATCCAACCGGGGTGTTGGGATCTATTATTCTGCCTGTTGTTTTTACATTTAATTGCACCGGGACTACAGATATTCAGGTTAATGTCACGAAGGCAGGAAATATTAATTTACTATTGGATATCAATCCTTTACCTGGTATACAACCTGAAGATGTACAACTTTCCCAATCCGTTAATACAGGTATAAATACGATCACATGGAATGGGTTAAATGGGCTTGGTCAGCCTGTTCCGGATGGACAAATCATCAATATCTATTTAACATATATCAATGGACTTACAAATCTTCCTATCTACGATGTTGAATCAAATCCTAATGGGTTTATTGTTCAACTTATACGTCCATTAGGCTCAGATCCGCTTACATATTGGGATGACAGTTTGGTTGGCGGTACACAAAATCTAACCGGATGCGCTTATACACTGCCAACGACCGGGTGTCACTCGTGGATTGGAGATAGTGTCTCAGGTATCGGGAATAATAATACTATAAATACATGGTGGTACGTAGTGAGCACAACTGAGGGGCCTGTTGCTTTTACTTCTCACAAGCAGCCCTTTCAACCCGGAGCAATAACAGGGCCTGCAAGTGTTTGTAAAGGTTCTTTGAACAATATTTATTGGATTAATTCTGTGGGTGGCGCCAGTAGTTATAACTGGAGTTATTCAGGTACCGGGGCTACAATAACGCAATTGTCCGATACATCAATCTCAGTTGATTTTTCAAGCTTTGCAACTTCCGGCAATATTGTGGTTTATGGTTCAAACGCAGATTGTGGTCCAGGGCCTTCACAAAGTAAAGCAATTATTTTAACTTCTTTGCCAGGAGTTACTTTAACACCATTCCCTTCCGTATGTACTTCAACACCGGCATTTGCTTTGACAGGAGGCTTACCTGCCGGTGGGACATATTGGATCGGAGGCGTTCAGTACACAACCTTTGATCCTTCTGTGATGGGTGCAGGAACTTTTACGGTCACGTATAATTATACGTCACCAACGTCATCATGCTCAGGACAGGCAAGTCAACCATTAGTGGTGAATGCATTACCCATAGTGACCCAGACCCCATTGGCAAATGCCTGCGTGAATGCATCGTCCATTTTACTTTCCGGGGGCGCACCTGCAGGTGGAACATACAGCGGTACAGGGGTAAGTGGAGGACTTTTTATTCCATCTCTTGCCGGTTCAGGAACATTCAATATTACCTATACATATACGGATGAGAATTCATGTGAAAATTCAGCAGTACAACCTATAACTGTTTATCCTCTGCCTATTGTAACTTTAAGTGCATTTTCAACTGTTTGTATTACCGCTCCTCCATTTATACTATCGGGTGGAAGCCCTTCAGAAGGTACATATTCAGGTCCTGGTGTGATAGCAGGTATTTTCTATCCTTCTTTGACTGGTGCGGATACTGCTACCATCTGGTACCAGTACACAAATTCGAATGGCTGCGAAGATTCTGTATCGCAACCTTTGGTAATCAAACCATTACCTGACACAACTGGTACAATTACAGGACCATCAGTTTTATGCCAGGGATCAACGGGAATTGATTATTCAGTAGGTGTTGTTCCCAATGCCAGTAGCTATATTTGGACACTGGCCCCGGCAACCGCAGGGACGATTAACGGGAATACTGTTTCAGTATCAATTGACTGGTCTGATACTTTTGCCGGAACTGCCAGGCTTACCGTTGCAGGCGTAAACACCTGTGGAACAGGAAATTCTTCTCCAGACTATTCTGTACTTGTCAACCCAGCACCTTTGGTTTCTTATATCATGTGTACCGATTCAATCACCACATCTAATGCTGGAATAATTCATTTGAGGGAAGGAATACCATTGGGTGGAACTTACTCAGGAACAGGAGTTAATACCAGTGCATCAACTTTCAACCCGGCATTGGCAGGTTTTGGCGGACATATAATTACTTACTCGTATACCAATATAAATAGTTGTACAAATACGGCTTCAAGAACTATTACTGTTGTAAATCCGGGGCCATTTTCTTGCGGAGGGAATTTCCAGGATGTTCGTGATAAAAGACATTATCAGACTGTTCTTATCGGATCACAATGCTGGATGGCAGAAAACCTCAATTATGGTATTCAGATTATCTCAGCACTGGATCAGTCAAACAATTGCGTACCTGAAAAATATTGCTATAACGATAATTCATATAATTGTTCAATTTATGGAGGTATTTATCAATGGGATGAAATGATGACGTATTCCGATGCATCAAGCTCCCAGGGAATATGCCCGCCTGGCTGGCATCTTCCTTCTGAATCAGAATGGGCAATATTATTCAATAACTATACTAATAACGGGTTCGCCGGGTCTCCTTTAAAAGCAACAGGATATTCGGGTTACAATGCACTTGAACAAGGTGCTGATTTCTTTAATAAACTTTTTAACTTCAACAGTTTTGCAGGGTTTTACTGGTCAAGCAGTTCTCATGGAGCCTTTAAAGCCTGGGCACACGGCATGAATAATCCCGATCCGAGTATCTCTTCTTACCCGGCTGGCAGGTCGAATGCGTTTGCGATACGATGTTTGAAAAATTGACTTTTCCCCGCCTCATGAAATATTCACTACCTGATGGATCTGTTCAATTCTTCTTTCCTAATTCCGGATTCATTACGTCTCTCATTGATAAAAAAAACGCCTCTTGAAATTCCATCAATCTTATCCATAACTTATTGTCTTCGAGGTAATAACAACACTTATTTAAAAAAATATATTTTATAACCTATTGAATGTTAGCATTTAGCTTACTTTTTTTACCCCGTTTGTATAGCGATTGTATATCCATAGTATAGCGAAAGTATACCGGTGGTTCGCCCGTCCTTCGTCCTGGGTTCGCCCAGGGTATACCCGCGACCAGTTTTTCAAACCATTTCGCCATTTGCGTCCTGAAGAGTGGCAAATCTCGGCAGATCTCGGCAGAGTTTACATGGGGCTTGCCTTTTCTTAAATCTTGATATAATTTTGTTGCGTTAAACAAATTCTCGGTTTTTTCCTATAGTGATTGTGAAGGATTCAAAATAGAGGTTAAATAATCGGGAATTATTATCAGCTCCAATATGAAATCTAAAAATGCTTACGAAATCAGGAATAAAATCATTTATGAAATTAATAAGTTGAAAACACACGTAACTTTGTATCGAACCTCTTAATTGAAACGCATGAAAAAAATTTTATCCCTGATTGGAATTCTGACTCTGTTCATCACCTCTGGTTTTGCACAGAATGATGTCTCCAAACCTATTGTACACAAACCCATTTACTTCGACGTCTCTCCACCGTTGAGGGACATGGTAAAATATGCGCCTAAAAAGGCCGACAATTCCTGGAAAGATGGTATCGTGCTGAACCGTAATTATCCTTATGGAAAATCCACGTATGGTGAAAATAAAGAAAGTGGGATTGACCCAAATGTTCAGCGCTGGTTTGGCAGGCTACTGACCGATACAACCGTCCAAAATTTCGATGGTGCCACCAATACAGACTTTGTTGTACCTCCGGATACCTATGGCGAAGTGGGTCCCAACCATTTCTTCCAGGTTGTGAATGACCATTATGCCATTTATAATAAAACGGGAAATCTGCTTCTTACACAGGAAAACAGCAGTGTATGGTCAGGGATGCCCAATAACTCAAACACCGGCGATGCTGTTGTTCTTTACGACCAAACGGCTGACCGCTGGCTTTTTTCCCAGCTTTCCCTGCCCAATGCCAATGGCCCCTTTTTTCAGATGATCGCAGTTTCAACTACTCCCGATCCAACTGGATCATGGTACCGGTATCAGTACCAGTTTACCAGCTTGGGTGACTATCCCAAATTGGGAGTATGGCCTGATGGTTATTATATGACTGTTAACCGCTTTTCGGCTATCGGTGGTACTTTCCAGGGAATCGGTGCTATGGCGTATGATCGATCCAAAATGCTGACAGGTGACCAAAGCGCGCAGATGGTAGAGTTTACACTATCAGCAGGTAATGAAGCTTGGGCAATGCTTCCTTCTGATTGTGACGGTTCTTTCCCTCCACTTGGAACACCGAATTATGTTACTTACCAGGCTAACAATCACCTGCGCATCTATGAGTTTCATGCCGACTGGGATACTACGGGAAATTCTACATTTACAAATTCGATAACCTTACCTGTTAACCCTTATAACGGCAATGTTTCTGGTATTCCTCAAAAAGGAACGAGCCAGCAATTGGATCCTATTCCCGGAAGGATCATGTTTCGCTTGCAATTCCGCAACTTCAGCGACCACTGGTCGATGGTCACATCAGGAACAGTTAACGTCGGATCAAATGTCGCCGGGGTTCGGTGGTATGAGCTGAGAAATACAGGAAGCGGCTGGTCTATCTATCAGCAGGGAACTTATGCACCGGATAGCAATAGCCGGTGGATGGGCAGTATTGCCATGGACACACTGGGAGATATGGCTTTAGGGTACTCAATCTCAAGCTCCACTATGTATCCCTCCATCCGCTATACCGGGAGGTTTGCCAACGATCCTCTCAATGAGATGACCATCAGTGAGCATGGTATCTATAACGGTTCAGGGTACGAAATCTATTCAGGAACGGGTACCAAACGATGGGGGGACTATAGCGGAATGACAGTTGATCCATCAGCCTCCAACACTTTCTGGTACACGCAGGAGTATTTCACAACCTCAGGAACAAACTGGAGAAGCAGGATAGCCTCCTTCAGTTTTGCAAATATTTTTCATGTAGTCATTACAGCAGATCCACCCGATATCTGTGGTGGACAATCCTCGCAACTGGATGCTGCAGCAAGTGGGGGATCAGGAAATTATACCTATTCCTGGACATCCATACCACCGGGATTTACTTCCACTATTCCCAATCCATTGGTAACTCCTGCTGCTACAACACAGTATATTTGTGTAACCAGTGACGGCATCAAGAGCGCGACAGATACGGTGACAGTTACGGTGAACAGTGAACCAACGGCAAACGCAGGTAATGACGCAACCTATCCCAACACATATCCTTTATTCCAGGTTATCGGAACCGCTACTTCTTATAGCTCGATAATGTGGTTTACCGACGGGGACGGACATTTCAACATCGATACTGTTCTTACCAGCTTATACTATCCGGGACCTGGTGATAAAAATAGCGGGCATGTCGATCTGACGCTGAAGGCATATCCCATCGGAAGTTGTTCGGATACCGCAGCATCTACCGTTCATATCACACTGACATTCCCTGCCGGAATAGGAGAGAATTCTTCCGCTGCATTGGGTTTTACCCTTACCCCCAATCCCAGCAATGGTAATTTCACAACGACACTCAACGGACTACAGAATAGTGAAGGTACGATCACAATTTCAGATCTTACCGGCCGCACGGTCTATAGTGAAAAAGGCATTTCCGGTGATAATGTGACAAGGGAAATAAACCTTTCAGAATTTCCGAAAGGAACCTATATCGTAAAGGTCAGCACTGATCAGCAAACAGTCACAAAGAAACTGGTGCTGCAATAATCAGATAACCTTTTAATCCATAAAGACTCAGAAAGAAGCCGGCACAGAAATGAGCCGGCTTCTTTGTCAACCTATAGCAGGATAAGTCACACTTTACACTTTGCATTTACCTTTCGGGGGTGGGGTAAAAAATCTGTGAAAAGATTAACAGAATAAAAAAATTAGTATCTTTGTAAACCGTTTCAATAGTTTGAACGGAACATAAGAATAATTTCTTCAGGGCAGGGTGAAATTCCCGATCGGCGGTAAAGTCCGCGAACCTTTTCGAGAGAAACAGGTAGAACCGGTGGTGATTCCGGTACCGACAGTTAAAGTCTGGATGGAAGAAGATTTTATTTTAAAATTGGCCTTATTTCAGTTTTAAAATAACTATAGCCCTGAAGAGTATTTGTTCAGGGTTTTTTTATTATTGACAAATTGGAAGAAGATCAGAAATACATCAATCGTGCAATAATACTTGCAAAAAGAGGCATGGGATGGGTAAATCCGAACCCTCTGGTTGGGGCAGTTATTGTGAAGAACGGAAAGGTGATCGGGGAGGGATATCATGAGTACTTCGGAGGTCCTCATGCTGAAATAAAAGCCATGGATAATGCAACGGAAAGTGTGAAGGACGCAACCTTATATGTCACCATGGAACCCTGTTCACATCATGGAAAGACGCCCCCGTGCACCGAAGCGATCATTAGAAACGGAATACGAAAGATAGTGACCGGAATTTCAGATCCCAATCCTCTTGTGAACGGGAATGGCCTTAAGATACTTGCCGGAGCAGGGATTGAAGTCAGACCCGGCATCGGGACTGCTGCAATAACGAAGATGAATGAAGCCTTCCTTAAGTTCATCGTTACCGGGTTACCCTTTTGTGTGCTGAAAACGGCGATGACACTTGATGGGAAGATTGCTACTGTTGAAAATGCATCGAGATGGATCTCAGGTGAAGATTCCAGAAAATATGTTCATGAGCTCCGTCAGGAATATAGCGCCGTCATGGTTGGGATCAATACGGTTCTTTATGACGACCCTCTGCTGAATACAAGGCGGATTCATAAAAAGAACCGGGATCCGCTGAAGATCATTGTCGATACCACGGGGCGGATACCACTGGAATCAAAAGTATTGCAGAGGAATCCCCAGCTGACTATCCTCGCCGCCAGCGAGAAAATTGATCCTGCAAAGAGAAGATATCTTGAGAGGATGGGAGCACAGGTGTTGATTTGTCCCATTAAAGATGGGAAAGTCGATCTTGACTATCTGATGTTTTCATTGGGCAGGATGGGAATTGATAGCGTGATGCTGGAGGGAGGGAGTTCGATTGCTTTCTCGGCTCTGATGGAAGGGATTGTCGACAAGGTAATTTCATTTATCGCTCCCAAGATCATCGGGGGAGCTTCTGCTCCTTCACCCGTCGGAGGTACTGGATTACCGGCGATGGACGAGGCAATCGCAGTCGACAACTGGAACTATAAGAGATTAGGATCGGATATTTTAATTGAAGGATATATCCGGAAGAAATAAATAGGAAATAATATAAGAATTTGACATTCAACGTATATGTTCACCGGGATCATTGAAGAAACAGGGATTGTTAAAAGTATCAGGACAGAAGGAAAGTCTGCCAGAATAACCATCATTGCAGAAAAAGTTCTGGAGGATATGAAGGTCGGCGACAGCATAAATACCAACGGAGTTTGCCTGACCATAACTGAATTCTCTTCTTCTGCCTTTACCGTTGATGTAATGCCAGAGACCATTCAGCGTACCACCTTTGCAAAGCTCAGAGCAGGAAGCAGGGTCAACCTGGAACGGGCATTGCGTCTAACAGACCGTTTAGGAGGTCATATTGTAAGTGGTCATATTGACGGGACAGGTATCCTGGAAAAGATAAGGGAAGATGAAAATGCCAGATGGCTTTCTGTCAGCACTGAACCTGTGATCCTGAGATATATTGTGGAAAAGGGATCCGTCGCCCTCGACGGGATCAGCCTGACCGTTGCCAGGGTCACCCAACAGTCATTTGAAGTCTCAATTATACCCCATACTCAGGCAGAAACAGACATTCTGTCAAAAAAAACCGGGGATACCGTGAATATAGAATGCGATATTATAGGGAAATATGTTGAGAAACTCAGTTCGAAAAAGGGGGATAAGGTGGATTTGAACTTTCTTGCAGAACATGGATTTATATAAAGACTAATGTTATTGACTGAATACTTTACTCTAATTGACAGATTTTTAAGACTATGACAAAATATAAGTTTAATACAATTGAAGAAGCCATTGAGGACATCCGTAACGGGAAAATGGTAGTTGTTGTTGATGATGAAGATCGTGAGAACGAAGGAGACCTGGTG
>JBEKQA010000032.1:0-21943 GCA_049520195.1 Bacteroidales bacterium | reverse complement strand
AGGCACAACTGGAGAATCAGAAAAGGTTTGCGAAGGCGGTCATAATTAGCAAGGCGGTTAAGAATGATCCGCAACGGGCTGAGTTTTACAGCGAAAAGAAAAAGAAGATGAAGTATAAGGATGTCTATCATGCATCGATGTCTGATTGTTTGACCAAACCGAAGGTTCAGAAAGTCGATCTGACCACCTACAGAGGGCAACCGGGGAATGTGATCAGAATCTCAGCCTGGGATAAGTTCAGGGTCGAGACGGTTAGTGTGAAGATATTGAATAACATAGGTCAGCTTATTGAGAGCGGGTCTGCCGTTTCGAGGATATATTCTAGAAACCGGGAATGGGATTATATTGCTACAGTAGAGAATGTTGACTATAAATCTTGCCGGATTCTTATCAAGGTCAAAGATCATCCAGGCAATATCGTAGAAGACGAAGTTGATATTGATGACTCATGAAAAGTCATCAAAACTCCCCTCGCCCAACGGGAGAGAGGCTGGGGGTGAGGGGTATATTCCGAATTAAAATTCCAATATTATTTCTTTGAAAGTCAATTAGCTGGCGGGGATGAGGTATGCCCGGTCGGGAAATTTTTATTTTAAATCAGCTTATTTTTTCGGGTTTTTTTATGTATTTGGTAGCGCGAACCAAGCTTATTTGGTTACAGACTCATAATTAGTCTTAATTCGAATATAAAGCGAATAAGAAACGAAGGAAGAACGAAGGAAGACTATGTTTCAGATGAATGAAGAGCGAAGCTAAAGGGATGAAAAGGAGAAATATGGGAAGGGAAAGAAGAATTTATGTGGGAAAAAAGAATTATGAAGGGAAGAAAAAAAATACGCGTCACGCGTCACGCGTTACGGGTTGTTCAGACCTAAATAGCGTTGAGTGTTTTTAGGAGGTTTTTATGAACAACCCATGAATTTCATGTCCCACATTCCTCTCAGGATCAAGATGAATAATCCAGTGATGCTTGAAATGGCAATAAAGAACTAATGGCCACTTCTGTTTTATCCTGAAAATAAAGCTGTTTAAAATATCCTCTTTTTGAATCCGTGGCATCGCCTTATCCTTGATTCCTGCCGTGATAAAGTTCTCTGCACTTCGCCTTGTAGAAGGCGCTACGGCCAGTTTCAGGGAAGTCTTCCATCCTTTTCCCCTCAGCCTGTACTTCACCTGGTAGGTATAGTACTCATCTTTGGCAAATCCAGCGTCATTAAGGCACTTCAGCAACCCGGACCCATCAAAATAGTTAACATGATTGATTAACAGTTCAGACGGCTTCTTGCGGAATTTCCAATTCAGAAAATGCCCCCAAACGTCATCTTGGCCGTTCGGGGTGATAAAATGAAGTAAGCCGTTTGGCTTAAGCAAACTGGAAATATTAACTGTCACCTTCCCGATGTCGGTCACATGCTCGAGAATATCCCGCGCTATGATCAGATCAAACTGCCGCCCATCAAATAAATGAATATCTTCCGGACTGCCCTTAATAGCCTCGTATCCATGTACTTCCCTGTTCCGGTCCAGCACATCATCAACGATATCCGCAACCGTGATGGCACAATCCGGGAAAATATATCGTACTCCGGCCGAAAAATATCCCGATCCCGGCCCGAATTCCAGGATATTCTCCGGGTCATATCCTTTCTTTTGAAGCGAACTGCCAAACACAATCCCCCGCCTGTAATTCCTCACGAGATTACGTTCCTGTTCATGCACCGGTGTCTCTGCAATCTCCTTCAGATAGTACGCATGGCATCCCTTCGCTGTATTCTCCGCCGTCAGCATCGGATCAAGCTGGATCAGCTTACAATGAGGACATTGCACCAAATCCGACCGCTGTAAATCCCAGAATTCCGTCTCCGCAATCTTAATCCCCTCCATCGACCCGCAAATCCTGCATGGCTCCTTCCGGATCACCATCTCTCCCTCAAACACTGATCGATCAGACATCGTTAAATTTTGCCATTGAGCTCGTAAAGATAACAAACAAAACCATTCCCCACGTCCTTCTCCTTATTCCCTTCTATAATGCGTCACGACCTTTTTTTAAGCATCCAATCACCGCAAAAGCGGCCTTGACCAACGCGGGCGAATGTTTGAATAAACAAGATTTCGAGCACTTTAGCGCTGGGCGCAGCTGCGTTGCGGTGATGAGGCCCGTCCGGCCTGAGGACAAAAGAATCAAATAGTACGTAAAATCAACTAAGCAGTAAAAAGAACATTCGGTTTCGAAGTCAGAAAATACTGGGACACCTAAAAAAATCTACCTTTGCCAAACAACCAACCCCCCATGGGCTTCAAGATAATCGAGCTGAAACTTCCAACTGGCTATTCCGAAAAGGAATTACAGGCAAGGATCGTGAAGGAATATGGTACCGCTGATATCTCCTGGCAAATCGAATCCAAAAGCCTCGATGCCCGGAAGAAAAGCAATATCCATTGGCTGATGCGCATAGCAGTTTCTTCAAAAGACATCACCGGCGGTGAACCTGAAAAAGGTGGCTCATTAACGATCCCGTACAAAAAAAGAAACCGCCGAGTCCTGGTCACAGGCAGCGGTCCTGCCGGCTTCTTCGCAGCATACGTTTTGCAGAAGGCAGGCTTCGATACATTAATCCTTGAAAGAGGCGCCGAAGTCGACAAGCGTGCGGAAGGCATTGCCAACTTTGAGCATACCGGCCAATTTAACCCGGTTGCAAATTATTCCTTCGGCGAAGGAGGTGCCGGTACCTTCTCTGACGGGAAGCTGACTTCCCGCTCCAAGCATATTTCTCCCGAACGTGACTTCTTCCTCGATGAATATATAAAAGCGGGAGCTCCAAAAGAGATCCGCTATATGACCCACCCCCACGTGGGAAGCGACAACCTGAAGCTCATAGTTAAAAACCTGCGTGCTGCCTACCAGGCCATGGGAGGTGTGATCAGTTTTGAAAGCACACTTTCGGGACTGGCAGTCACCGATGGAACAATCACGGAAGCCAGCACAACGGATGCCGTTTTCCCCTCAGACTATTTTATTATAGCTCCGGGTCATTCTTCTTACGAGACCTATGGCATGATGATAAAGTCGGGTGTTCAATTCCGGACCAAAGGTTTCGCCCTGGGATGTCGGGCCGAGCACCTGCAGTCTGATATCAATGTCGCTCAATGGGGAGTAGCCAAGCTTCCCGGTGTCAAGGCCGCCGAATACCGTCTGGCTTCCGAAGGCGACCGAAATCATCCTGTCTATTCATTCTGCATGTGCCCCGGGGGTACCGTGGTTCCCGCTGCCACTTACAGCCACATAAACATCGTGAACGGAATGAGCTATTATGGTCGCGACGGTCACTTCTCCAACGCTGCCTGTGTTGCCGGAATCCACCCCGATGAGCTTGCCGGCAGAAGCCTGACTGGCCTGGAAGCCATTGAATGGCTTGAGCGCCTTGAATCTTCTTTTTATGATTTTTCAAACGGTTATTCAGCTCCGTTTTGTACGATCTCTGATTTCCTGCAGGAAAAAGAACCACATAAAATACCGGAATCCAGTTATCCTCTGGGACTTACGCCTGCTCCTCTCTGGAAGTTGCTCCCCCCGGCAGTTACGGCATCGCTGAAACAAGGCCTGGCTGATTTCTGCAGGAAAATTAAAGGATATGAGAAAGGAACTCTCCTCGGACTGGAAAGTAAATCTTCCTCACCGGTTCAGGTTATCCGGGAAAAGAACGGTCTTTGCACCGGTTTCACCAATCTCTTTATGGCCGGTGAAGGAAGCGGCTATGCGGGAGGTATCGTCTCCAGCGCTGCAGATGGGATTAAAATTGCCATGAATATTATCGGGGAAGGTCGTTGACGGCCATACATGACTGGGCCGCAAGCCATCCCGTTGAGAAAGCGATCTGTAGATTAAACCCTCCCGTATCCGCATCAAGATCAATGATTTCTCCTGCAAAATAGAGGTTCTTAACTAGCTTCGATTCCATGGTCTTGGCATTGATCTCTGAAGTAACCACACCTCCCGCTGTGATGATGGCTTCCTTGAAGGGCCGGTACCCGGTGACCCTGAAACGTAGGTCTTTCATCATCAACAGGATCTTTTTCCGATCTTTTGACTCAAGCTGGTGTCCTTCCTTGTCACCGGGAATTTCAAGTTCCTCCAGGAAAACCGGGATAAGCGAAGAGGGCAGCCACATCCTGAAAATATTATCCATCCTTTTCTTCCCATGCTCATCCAGGTCTCTTAAAAGGCGATTGTCAAGCTTAACTTCGTCCAGTGCGGGCTTTAGGTCAACCGAAACTTCGACTTTATGCCCTTTCTGGAACTCCTCGACAATAAACCGGCTCAGACTCAATATAATAGGTCCGGAAAGTCCGAAATGGGTAAAAAGCATCTCCCCGAATTCCTCCTTTACCTTCTTTCCGCTTACCCATACCATTGCTTTGACATTTTTAAGACTGAGTCCCTGCAGTCGTCGGGCCCTGTCTCCCCCGGTTTCAATTGGAACAAGTGCTGGTCTTGGAGTCTCGATGATATGGCCTGCCTTCTTGGCCATGCGGTAGCCATCCCCCGTCGAGCCTGTGGCAGGGTAGGAGCAGCCTCCCGTACAAAGGATGATCTTACCGCAGTTTATATTGGTTGGCTTCTTGTTCACATTGACGAGGATCCCTTTGGCTTCCCCGTTGATAATGACCAGACGATCAGCCTGATAACCACATCGTATCTCTACTTTATATTCCTTTACCCATCTCAGAAGTGCCTGGACCACATCAGCCGATTTGTTTGACACCGGGAATACCCTCCCGCCTCTTTCTACAACGGTTTCAGTTCCATATTTGTTCAATAGCCGGATAATATCGCCTGAGAAGAAAGCTGAGAACGCATGTTTAAGAAACCGTGAATTAGGATATATATGATCAAAGAACTCACTCTGTGGCGCATCATTCGTGATGTTACAGCGCCCTTTCCCGGTGATCAGAAGTTTCCTTCCCGCCCTCTCCATTTTCTCGAGCACGAGGACTTTTGCCCCAAGCTCTGCAGCCCTTCCGGCTGCAATTAATCCTGCAGCTCCTGCACCTATAACAACAACATCAAATTCATCCATCGCTTGTCCGGGAAATAGTTTAATGCGTCAAAGTTACAGTTTCAGGTATTTCCTGGTTAAAAAAAAAGCCGCCCACAGGCGGCTCTTTTTTGGGACTTGAACAATTATTTAACAATGTTCTTGAAGTCCTGAGTATTAGCATAGTTGTAGAATTCCCTGTCAGCTATAGCTTCTGCTTTGAGAGCTGGATCGGCTACTGCCTTTGTGAGATTATCATACAACATCTTTGTATTAGATGTACGTGCACCGCAAACTGCGAGCAGGTAAGCTGTTTTCGGAGTTGCAGGAGCACATGTGAGGGTTGTGATTGCACCATTAGTATTTCCTGAAACGAGCTGTGCCAGACCGAGATTGTAAGTACAGGTAGCTGTTGACAGCAATTGATTAGCTTTTGCATATTCGCCTTTCGGGATCATCAGCACACCAAGGTTATAATTTTCATTTTCACCAAGGGTCTGAGCTTTCTTGAATTGATCTTCAGCTTTTTTATAATCCTTTTTCTTGCCGGCTACGACGCCAATGTTGTTTTCAACAATTCCGTTGTTTGGTGCAAGTGACTGAGCTTTCTGCAGGAAGGTAGCAGCTTTGTCAAGGTTCCCTTTGTTGATGTTGGCAAACCCTGCGTTGTTCTGAGCTTTCCAGTTATCCGGGAAGAGTCTTGCTGCATTTTCGTAGATAGTAACCTTGGTATCAAGGTTGGTAGTAAGCGTACCGGCATAGAGAAGTTCTTCAACTTTCAATTGGTCAGGATTACTGACAGCCAGTTTGGAAAGTTCTTCATCGGAGAATTTTTTCTCATAAGCATTGGCTGTGATCTCAGCCCTTCTGAGAGGAGGCAGTATATCTGCTTCCAGTTGCGGATAGATCACTATCATGTTCCGGATTTCCTGTTCCTTCTTCAATTCATCACCGGCAGAGTTGATAACATTCAGGATCTTATCCTTATCCTTTATGTCGCTGGCCTTTACTTTTGCGAGGAATCCGTTCCAATCGGGACCATGGTGATCCAGAGAGAAGCTGACATCTTTACCGGCAGCTTCAATCTTGTCTTTAACTTCTTTCCTGTTCTTATTTCCTTTTTCAGCGTCCTTAACCCATGATTTGAATTCATCGATCATGTATGTGTTTCCGGTTTTGGAACGGTTTTCAGAAAGTCCTACGTTAAGGGTTTCTTCACCTTCAGGAGATGCCCAGCCATTGATGCTGATATTCTTAAGTTTCCATGCTTTCTGGATGAATTCATCAAGTTGTGAAAGAGCGTCTTTTGCAGGTTGTGTCTTGTTGATCCCGAATTTCAGATCGAGTTTATAAACATTGACCTTGAAATAAAGAATAGCAGATTTTGAAATGATTACTTCTTTCTGGTAACCGTGATCAGCAATCAATGAGATAAAATCAGGATCGATCCTGGTATCAGTATGGATAATGCCCGGAGCAAGATCCCTGCAAGCTAATTCCATTGATTTTGTGTTCGTTTTAATGTCGTCTTTTTTCGGAATAGCTTTATAATCCTTAGGTTCATAGATAAGTGGACAAACGATAAGTTGGGAAGTAGCCATTTCCGGTTTATAAGGGAATGTGGTGGTGTATGTGAAAGAACCGCCTTCCTTGTATTTTATCTGAGCGCCGTTACCGGTTACTTTTTCTCCCATAATTGTTATCGGCTTCATAGCATATGATCCACCCTCATATTTCAGCACGGGTTGGAAATACATTGCTGCTTTCGGGCAGAAGTATTTTTCCGGGAAGGTTCCTTTAACAGTAACTGTGACAGAGTCGCCCTTCTCAATCATAACTGCAGGAGTTGTCTCAAATTTTACGAGAGGATAATCCTTCTGCATTGATTTCAGGCTGCAGCCACCATAAGCGAATTTATAAGTCAACCCGAGGTTAACACCACTGTACATATCTTCTTTTATTGCTTTAACCCCGCCTTTGGTGAGGTCAAGATAATCGCTGTTCTGCCATCTCCAGACAAATTCAGGATTGATGGACCAATGTTTATTGATATTGAAGTCAAATCCGAGTCCGGCTAAAGCCTTAAATGCAAGATTCCAGCTGCCAATGCCACTGTTATTGCTTACGCCCAGATTTCCTGAGCCTTTGCGTGAAGGATAACCAAGATATCCAAGGATAGTGTCTGTATTGTTGTCCCATTTCCTGCCCTGGGCATGATCAAGACCGATACCACCAATAAGGTAAGAGGAGAAGAACCTTTCGGGCTTGGATCCCATTATCCAGTTGATGAAGTTTATAGTCACCTCAAGGTTTGTACCTATTACATAAGAAGTAAACCTTTGATTGATATAATCTCCTTTGATTTTCGTCACAGGGTCGGTCAAACCGCCGTCCGGGACATACTTCCCTGTAACACTCGATGATAGTGGGGCCCAGTCAAAATTAAAACGGGCTCCGATTACCCTTCCGAATTGTCTTGTGACATCAAAACCGGCACCAAACTTCCATTTGTCATTAAATAAGAGATTCTTTGAAAGGTCGCCGTTGAATTGGTTCAGAGCGCCATATGCCGTCACTGACCAATATGTATTGGTGGGCGCAAGATCTCTGACCTTTTTCGCTTGCTCCTTCGCTGCTATTGAATCTTTTTTCTTTGCGTCTGCTTTCGTCGGGGTTGTTTGAGCAAATGAAACCAACGGAATGATTGCCACAAGCATAATAATTACTGACTTGGACAAGTGTTCATACAATTTTTTCATACATCGGAAATTTTAATAATAATTTAGTTTTGCTTATTGATTCTACAAATATATCGATTAATGCAGTAAAAACAAATTGTTTTGTGGTGTTTTTTTAAGCTATTTATGGTTACTAAAATCAAGTTTAGGACTAAGCAATTGATTATTAGTCAGATAACCTTGTTATGTTTCGTATTTGACTGTAAAGTTATAACAATTAAATAAATCTGCAATAAGATTGGTTGATTTTGTTCAATTATACGGGTCATTTGTGTAATGGTTGCGTTTTTCTCACAAAATGTAATTTAGTTTTGAAAAAATGTCCCAAACTACGATTCCTGCGGCAACAGAAATATTCAGTGAATGCTTAGTTCCATACTGCGGGATCTCAATACATTCCTGAAAGAATGGGATTAATGCTTCATCAAGTCCATTTACTTCATTCCCAAAGATCAGGGCGTACTTTTTCTCTTTGTCCGGGTGAAACTCGTTCAATGGGATACTGGCATTAGTTTGTTCTACTCCTAAAAGCAAATAGTCTTCTTGACGCAGAGATTCCAGTGCTGCTTTCGTTTCCCCGAAATATTTCCAGTTTACCGATTCAGTTGCACCCAATGCTGTTTTGTTAATCTCCCTGTGGGGTGGGGTTGCAGTTATCCCGCAAAGATAGATTGCTTCAATCCGGAAAGCATCTCCTGTCCGGAAAACCGATCCGATATTATTCTGGCTACGGATGTTGTCAAGCACAATCACAACATGGATCTTTGCTGACGACTTGAATTCATCGACTGACAAACGATTCAATTCTGTTGTTCTCAGTTTTCGCATTGCAAAAAATTAAATTACTTTTGTACTTGAGTTAATACAAAAGGTAAATAGAAAAATCCTTTCATTTTGCAAAGATGAAAAAATAAACACCCGGAATTGTTACATAATTACATAAATAAGTTACATAATACCCATTTATTTATACTCCACACACACATCACTCTTTACTCTTAACTCTTAACACTTTACACTAGACATGATGTCTTCCGCTGGGAAAGAAGTAGTTGCTACACCGCTGATGAAGCAGTACAATGCAATTAAGGGAAAATATCCGGATGCACTGTTGCTTTTCAGGGTTGGAGATTTTTATGAGACTTTTGGCGAAGATGCAATAAAAACATCAGGTATCCTTGGAATTGTTCTTACCCGTCGTGCAAACGGAGCAGCTTCTTATATTGAACTTGCTGGTTTTCCGCACCATGCATTGGATATCTATCTTCCGAAACTCGTAAAATCGGGTTTAAGAGTGGCCATTTGCGACCAGCTTGAGGATCCGAAACTTGCAAAGACGATTGTAAAAAGAGGAGTTACCGAATTGGTTACTCCAGGCGTTTCATACAACGACAAGATATTAGAGCAGAGGGAAAACAATTTCCTTGCAAGCGTGAACTTGGATGCGAAAACCTCAGGAATTTCTTTTCTGGATGTTTCGACGGGGGAATTTTATCTTGCCCAGGGATCAATAGAATATATTGATAAACTGATCCAGACATTTCATCCCAGCGAGATCATCGTTCAGAAGAACAAACGTCAGAAGTTCTGTGAATTGTTTGGTAACAAATACTATATCAATACGTTTGAGGATTGGGTGTTTACGGCAGAATTTGCAAATGATATTCTCCTGAAACATTTTCAGACAAATTCACTGAAAGGGTTCGGTGTCAGCAATATGGAACCTGCAGTTGTTTCTGCAGGAGCAGCATTACATTATCTTGCTGAAACCCAACATGACCGTGTTGGTCATATCACCAAACTGTCAAGAATTGAGGAAGATCATTATGTCTGGCTCGACCGTTTCACGATCAGGAACCTTGAACTTCTGAGTTCACCCTATGAAAATGCGGCAACGCTTCTGACCACCCTCGATCATACGGTATCTCCAATGGGATCCAGGCTTCTGAAACGATGGATAATCTTGCCACTTAAAGATCGCCTTCCCATCGAGGAAAGACTGGATATGGTCAGCTATTTCATTGATAATCCTGAAGTTCGTGAACTCATCCGTCAGAATATTCAACGTATTGGCGACCTGGAACGGCTTATCTCAAAGGTCTCGGTCGGCAAGATAATGCCCCGCGAGATGGTTCACCTGGCCAGGGTCCTTGAATGCGTTGGTATAATAAAGGGAACGTGCCTCAATTCAGGCAATAATGGATTGAAGAAAATAGGAGAACAGTTTAATCCCTGCCAGCTTGCAAAAGAGAAGATCGAAAAGGAAGTACAGCCCGATCCTCCTGCACTTGTCTCCAAGGGAAATATAATAAAGGAAAGTGTTTCAGAGGAGCTCGATGAATTACGTAAGCTTGCCTATTCCGGCAAAGATTATCTTGTGAAGATAAGGCAGCAGGAAATTGAACGAACGGGAATCTCTTCTCTGAAAATCGGATACACCAATGTTTTCGGCTATTATCTTGAGGTTACCAATTCTCACAAGGACAAGGTACCACCTGAGTGGACAAGAAAGCAGACCCTCGTGAATGCTGAACGTTACATAACCGGGGAGCTGAAAGAATATGAGGAAAAGATCCTGGGTGCAGAAGAGAAGATCCTTACACTTGAGACAAAGATCTTTGAGAACCTTGTATTGTTTTTAGCCGATTATATACGGCCTGTCCAGCTGAATGCAATTCTTGCTGCCAGGTTGGATGTTTTGATCTCCTTTGCAATAATTGCCCAGGCTAACCATTATTCTCGGCCGGTTCTGAACGAGTCTTATGTTCTCGATATAAAAGGAGGCCGGCATCCGGTTATCGAGCAACAGCTCAGGCAGGGTGAGGAATATATTTCCAATGATGTTCACCTCGACGATAAAAGCCAGCAGATCCTGATTATAACAGGTCCGAATATGTCAGGAAAATCAGCCTTGCTGAGACAAACCGCCCTCATTGTGCTGATGGCTCAGATGGGTAGCTACGTTCCGGCAGAATCAGCCGAACTGGGACTTGTAGATAAGGTCTTCACGCGTGTGGGGGCTTCTGACAATATCACATCAGGCGAGTCCACCTTCATGGTGGAAATGAATGAAACAGCCAGCATTCTGAACAACATTTCTAGCCGCAGCCTGATCCTTCTTGATGAGATCGGCAGGGGGACAAGTACTTATGATGGCATCTCGATTGCCTGGGCAATAGCTGAGTTTCTTCATGAGCATCCTTTATTCAGGCCGAAGGTTCTCTTTGCCACCCATTATCATGAATTGAACGACATGGCCGAACTTTTCACGAGGATCCGGAATTACCATGTCGCTGTGAAAGAGATCCAGAACAAGGTTATCTTTATCCGGAAGCTTTTACCGGGAGGAAGTGAACATAGTTTCGGGATCCATGTGGCGAAAATGGCAGGAATGCCGTCCTCGGTGATCGAAAATGCCAACTCGATGCTTCACCAGCTTGAGAAATCTCATAATTCCGAGGAACTGGGGAAGAAGGATAATGAGACGAAACCCGGTAAGCGGGATCCGGCATCGGGCTACCAGCTCAGCTTTATCCAGCTGGATGATCCAGTACTACTGAAGATCAAAGAAGATATCCTGAATACAGATATTAACACGCTAACCCCGGTTGAGGCGCTAATGAAGCTGAATGAGATTAAAAAACTGCTTGGGAAATAAAAAATCCTTGTAGATTTTAAAATTTTAATAAATTTGCACACCCAAATGAAACGCGAAAGTAGCTCAGCTGGTAGAGCACAACCTTGCCAAGGTTGGGGTCGCGGGTCCGAATCCCGTCTTTCGCTCAAGCGTAGAACCCTCTGCTGAGGGTTTTTTTCTTAACTTAGCTACCTGAAAGAACACCCATTCCTTGCCCGGATGGTGGAATTGGTAGACACGCAGGACTTAAAATCCTGTGGCCATTGCGGCCGTGCGGGTTCAATTCCCGCTCCGGGTACGAGTACAAATGCAAAATGTAAGGTGAAAAGTGCAAATTAATTGCACTTTGCACTTTTGGTTTTACACTTTACACTTTCAGTTTTATAACTTGAGTTTGACCAGCTTCCATTTCTCAAATTCACCACTTACCTCTTTATACAGGAAAAATGCTTCACCTTTATAAATTTCATTTTTTTTCGGGAACGGGAAAGGCACATCAAAAGTTCTTGTCAATTTACCGTTATCAAGATTAATTTTCCTGATCTGAACCATGCCATTCTTTTTAAATGTAGTATAAACATCTTTATAATATTCATCTACATAAAGTCTCCCGCTCCATGTCCAATCTGCAATTGGGAAAAAGATACTCAACAACCCCTCAAGTAGGTTAATATCAGGCTCTTTTTGGAATTCAACTTGGTACTCTCCGGTAAACCTTCCCCTCATTATTCATAAACTCTATTATACCATCTGTAAAATTAAAGTCCGCCATTTCATTATCTCCCAATTTCAGCAGGGGAGCATTGATCCTTTGGTAATAGAAGTATTTATTCGCCCGGAGGTCATCAACTGTAAAGCTCGACGGACCAGTGTTAAATTCATTCCAACGCGAATTAAATTTTGAATCGTCAAAATAGTTTTTTTGAGCAATTTCATCTGAAATATAACGAATAGCCCCTTTACGATGGTTAATATCAAAATATCCTATTGTTTTACTCAAACCACCCGGCGAGAATTCTTCAAAATATAAACGGTTGCCTATCCTGAAAAGAAAGGGCTTTACGATCCTGAGCAATGAGTCAAACGTTGTTCGTTAAGGGAACTCTATCTGTTTTAATAAATCATTGTATGAGCATTGAAAGGCATTTTCTCTGGACGATATATAATGAATATTGCCTAAAAAATCTTTATATAAACGCATTGGCTTAAGTTCGGGCACTGATGCAACTGAAAGAGTATCCCCTGACCTGGTGAGAAGGATAAGTTCAGTATGTTTGAGTTGATAACGAAAAACCAGCAAGAGAAGATTATCGCCCATAACCTCATAATCAAGAATTGAATAATTCTCATCCTTGAATATATAGTTGAATCTCATGACTGTTATATCAACTTCACCAAGATCAGAGGTTCGCTGTCTTAAGACAAATTCAATTGGGGTTGCAGAAACTTTATTAATATTATAATAAAGCGATTCATAGCCAACGCAGGTAATGGTTATCGACGCAGGTATGCTTTTTAAGATTAACATAAACTGGCCGTCTGACCCGGTGAAAACCCCTTCATTTGTGCCGTTTATTTTAATGTTGACGTTACTGATTGGCGTTAACGAATTATTATCTCTGACGATTCCATGGATAGTTACCGTTTGAGAGAAAGCAAATAATCCTATGGTCAATGTGCAGACGAGAATAATGAAAATCCGGGTTATATGTCTCTTTTATCCTGACATTTCAGGTAAAGATTTCAGGTCATAAAACTATGAGCTAACTTGAAAATGGTCTTTTTAACAAGTCCTTTTCATTGTCTATTAAATAATCCAATCATCTTAACCATCCTTCGCCAGAGCAACTTGACCGCCTCACCCCACTGATAGTTAAAAAAGAATGTTGATCAGTTGAGTTGTCCCGAGTTGGTCAGAATCAACGAATTTCCCATTTCTTTTCAAATTTAACAATTCCTTCTCATATATCATTATCCATTCATATTTAAAATGGATACAATTTATTTTGAAAAATAGCAGTGATAATCGATTTTTCATATTTTAATTCACTGAATTTGAGTGAGTAACAACATATGTCGTTAAAAACCATATTTTTAATAAGCTGATTATTAACACTTAACATAACGATAATTCGCCATTCCTATAGACTTCCTATAGACTTTCTATAGACTTTTTATAGTCATTGTTCGCTCGTCCTTCGCTCAGGGTTCGCTCAGGGTATACCCAAAGACTATTCACCCCCTCTTTTATTATAATTATATATAAAAAAAGAGGATATCTTGACTTTTAAGACACCCTCAGTTTTCACTTTATGAGAAAGAATGAATTATAAAGATTTAAATCCCTGCCATTAGTCGTTAATCAGTTAATCCGCTAATTAAAAAATTCATTGCGTGTAATCTCCTGAAGTAATTGGATTACAGGGTTTTCGTTTTGTTGGGCAGAATATTTTGTATGGAGGCTCAGCATGATTTCTTCCTGGGATTCAATTATTTCCTGGAGCAGGAAATTTAAAGGCTCTTCTTTTTTTATCAGGTTGCATAAGGAAAGTGATAGCCTGTGATAGTTTTCAATGATGTATTTATAGTTTTCACTTTTCCTCTGCTGAAGGATCAAATCCTGCTTAAGTTGCTGAGACCGTTGCAATTCAAACATCCACAGATCATAAAGTTCCTGGTATGCCTGTTGATCAAATACCGGACCCTTTTTTCTTTTCTTTATGTTTGTGTTTTTAATTTTCATATGGCAGGTTTTAAATTATTCCGACGGATTCCTCATTTTTCATTTGTAATTGCAGATACCCCTGTCTCCGCAATGGCCTGGATCGAGAAATAATAGTCCTCATCCCGATTCAATCCACGGAAATTGAGATGATCCTGGTCAATAACCATAATGCAGTTGTAAAGCTTGTCCGGTCTGATACCGTAGTAAATATTATAAGCATAGACTCCTTTGACCGCCACCCATTTCAGATTGACGTTTCGCTTATCCGTTTCACGGATGACCGTGAATTTCTTTACCATCTCCGGCTTAGGGCCATCCTCTATTCCGAAAACCCGGAAATCCCCGATGGCAAAATTACCCCCCGGGATATGAATGTTCACGATTTTTAAGTACCTGGTTCTGACTGCTTTGGGCAATTCTGTATAATCATTGGGATCATCCTTTAAATTCCGGCTCTTGTCAAGAAGTACCTGCCAGCTGATACCGTCTTTTGATTCCAGTACCTTGTACTGCTGGTAAATATTAAGCTGTTTCCCAAAGAGGTTTGCATGGTGGTCTGCAAAATTGACCTGCAAAGCATTCACGGTTCTTATCCCTCCAAGGTCAACCTGCAGGAATTCTCCCTCATTTCCCGTCCTCGCAGCCCAGTATGTTTTGATATCTTCGTCAAATGCCAGTCTGGCCGGATGTCCTGAATCCGAAGAAGAAGCGGTAGCTATTTTATTGTAGGACAGTAGCATCCATCCGGTAAAAAGGCCCTTGACGTGGTCAGCTTTTCCCGGAAGTATAAATTGAGGATAATCTCCGAAAGCCGTGTTGCAGTAAAGCTGACCGTCATTGTCAAACCCGGAAGGGAACAGACCTAATCTTCTTTCAAATTTATTCTTGACCGATATCTGCATGGTAGCGATATGCCAGTAGTTCCCGTAATTATCCTTTATAGTACTGCCATGTCCCGCACCCCTGATAAATCCTCCCGGTTTATAGGAAAATGGATTATAAGGCTGATATTTGAAAGGACCGAGAGGCAGATCCGAAACATAAATGCCATCGGCGTATATATTCCATTCAGTTCCCGGGGCTGCATATTGAAGATAATATTTCCCGTTGTACTTGGTCATCCATGAGCCTTCCACATAGGGTCTTGTGATCGTATCTGTGTTGTTCTCGCCAAAACGTTCCCACCCATGCTCATCAGGATAAATAAAAAACAGGTCTTTTACAGCGCCTTTATTTTTATATCCGTTGCGGGGATCTATCTCGACTCCTTTGATATAGTTGATCTTCGGGTCATTGCCGCTTCCCCAGTAGAAATATATTTTTCCGTCATCATCCACAAATAATGCAGGATCCCAGCCAGCCTGCGGAAAGGGATCGGCCAGCTTTTTGGAGAACCCTCTCTTCGGATCGGTTGAATAATATAGCGGTACCTTCTCCCAGGTACTGTTGATCAGCATTAGAGTATCCCCTTCGCTCCATGCTGCCGGGGCACACATATCATCGCCTGACTCATTGGGAGGCAGCGGATTATATATGTAATTCCATGTCAGAAGGTCATCACTCCACCAGTAACCGGATTGATTAGTCGAAAAAAGGTAATAAACCCCTTTGTGATTTATCAACGTTGGGTCAGCAGTTGATCGGTATGCCTCCTGTGCTTCATTTCCATCTCTCCGTTCATATGCATAACTGAGATTCATGGGATTACAATAGGTATTTGTAGTTTGTGCGGATAAAAATTGCAGGCTCGTTAAAATCGAAATACAGAATACCGAAAATGTAATAACTCTCACATGGATAGTAAGATACTTGTTCCTTTCCGGTATTCTTTTTGTTATTCGCACTGGTTATTTCTTCAGGATGACTTTCTGAACAAAAGAATCGTAATTAGTAGTGACTTTAAGGAAATAGATCCCTTCTTTAATATCATTGCAATCAATTACCGCTTTGGTCAGACCCTTTGGCCGGAGACCAAGATCAACTTCCTTTACTGTGGTTCCGGTTATATTCATAAGAGTAAATATGATATCTGAGGCGTGATTAACAGATACTTCGAGATGAATGTTTAAGATGGCAGGGTTTGGGAAGATGTGAATAAAGGATCTTGAAGTTGAATTTATTCCGGTCATTACAAAATTGATATTGTTTGATAACCCTGAGCTACAGCCATTAAGGGTCACCATGTCGGCATAAATTCCATCAGCAGGAGGAAAGTAAACTTTACCCGTTGCGCCTGGTATCATCCCGTATGGACCATACCATTGATTTCCAGTGGGCGCATCAGATATGAGGCTGTCTCCTTGCTGAACTATAGTCGGAATTGGCGGAAGCAGGTTCACGGTGACTGCAAAAGGAGGAGATGAAGTCCCATCACCGCAGACATTATTGGGAGTTACGGTTATATTACCCGATTGAGCTGATTCTGAATATTTTACCTGGATGGAATTTGTATTCATCCCTGAGACGATTTCCGCTCCTGCCGGCAGGCTCCAGACATAAGTGTCAGCATTCTGAACAGCAGCTATAGAATAAGCAACACCGCTATCACCCTGGCAAACTACCGGGTCTCCGGTTATGCTTCCGGCAGGACCCGGCAGTGAATTAACAATAACAGCCATTACAGTGGGGGATAATGGATTACATCCCTGGGTACTGGTGTAAGTGATACTTATACTCTGAGATCCGGTACTATTCCAAGAGATCTGAACAGAATATGTTCCTCCTCCTGAAACAATTGTACCTCCGGAAGATACACTCCAGCTATAATTTGTCATACCCGTTTCTGTCGTGTAAGTATAATATCCTGAATTGACGCACAGATTTGAGTCTCCTGTTATCGTGGGAACAGGGAGAGAGTCAATTTGTATCCTGATGATATTAGTGTTGGAATTATCACAGCTTCCGTTTGCTGATTGAACCTGGCGATAGAATGTTGTAACTGTTAGGGGGCCGGGTTGATAAGTGAGTCCTGTAGCACCGCTTATATTGGTGAAATTTATACTATCGGTCGAGCTTTGCCATTGATATGTGTATGGAGGATTCCCGCCTGTGGGTGCCGTACAACTGAGTAAAGAAGGAGTAGTGTTGTAACAGATATTTTGGTTCCCGCTTGCCGTTCCGACAATAAAATCCGGATAAACGGTTATCCCTGAGACAATAAGAGAAAAAGCCTGGGAACCGCCGACAAGAGTTCCTTTGTGGGTTACAGTCAATGTATGACAACCGGCGGATATTGTAGGGATGTATATCTGTTCCACGTTATCCATGGTATTGTCTCCCGTCGTTGCTGCATTGGATGGGTTAGCAGGATCTAAAATCCAGGGCTTATAAGTTTGACCGTCAATCCTGAGGTCAAGGTCATTGACCAGCATTAACGTGGTTGGATCCAATGAAGGCGGAGGGGGTGTCCCGGGAGGGTCTGTCCAGCAAATGGTTGCACGGAGCGGATCCGTACCATTGGCTTTAATATTCAATGTATATGTTGTTCCGTTTACAAGCGTCAGTTCTTTTACTTTTGCAGTGGTGGTATCACCTAATAATGTAGCAGCTTTGGCGGTATTTAATAATCCCCATCCGAAAGTATAATCAGGTCCTGGATAGGGTCCTGCCTCATCTGCTGTATGGATCACAAGGCCTTTCAATGTTGCTGCCAGCATATATACGCCATGAAGGTTGTGGTAATGCTGTTGCAAGAGACCAAGTGACCCGGTTGTGTTCGGGGTTGCCATTGATGTCCCGGTCATGGTTGCATAAGCATTATCTGCCGTAGAATATGTTGAATAAAGGCCTACCCCGTCGGCAACAATATCCGGCTTTATACGGCCGTCATCTGTAGGACCAGTGCAGCTGAAGCCTGTCTGAACCACATCTGAGGGAGAGTTGTACCCATTTGGAATAGGATAAACCGCACCAACAGTTATTATGTTTTTGCTTGTCCCGAATCCGTTAGTTATACATCCGTACCCGGAGGGCATGCCGTCAAGATTCCGGACTGTACTGGCAAATACCCAATTATTCCCGTCATAAACATAGTGTGTTATTGGCTGGTTTGCAGGTCCTTCGCCCCGGTCATTTCCGGCTGCCCGGCAAACAAGATAATAAGGTGCGTTGTAGGTAATTGAATCTACTATTCTTGCATCTTCACCATAAAAACTGAAAGTATAATCCTCATAGCGGCTGATGGTTGTATCGCCGTACCAGTACCAATATGCTCCGCCATTGTACCAACCAGTAATGTAAACATAGGAATGGTTTGAAAGTAGGGCACCGTTCGATGCTTCTGATGCCATCTCAGCATAATCGTTGTTCCAGTCAAAAGCTCTCAGGTTAGCCTGGTTTGCCATGCCATGGGCGTTTGGATCGATACCGGTAGCTAACATCGTTCCGCCTACATGAGTTGAATGGCCTGAGTACCAATTGGCCCCATCACCTTGTACTACTCTTCCAGTCAGCTCCTGATGGGTTGGCCTGACAGCACTTTCATCCCATTCCCTTAGGGTAACCCCTGAACCCGAGAGCGTCAGGCCTAACCCTCCACCGGGCCATACCTTATTTGTCGAAACAGTCTTTGCTGCATTCAGGTTTGCTGTTGAAAAATAAACCGGCCTCCCGGTTCTGTCCAATTCCTTTAATTCAATACCCTCTCCAACTTCCGAGGTCTTCTTTTGTATCCATCCTTTTTGTGTAGCAACTTCAACCGCACGGCTTTTGTAAGTCTCTGCCCGTGTTTTCAGATAAAGCGAATATTTTTTCAGAGCATCAACATTTGTGCCCTGCAGTATTTTCTTTAAATCAGTGCTATCTTGTGCTTTTAAGGAATTTGATATTGAGAAAGATATCAAAAGGATTATCCAAAGCATTATCCCATATATGGCGGGAGTAAATATTTTGAGTTTCATAATCAGGTTATGTAAAAATGCTTAATAATCTATAAGTTATAGATCATAAAAATAAATCGAAAATCGCCTGTTCAATGAGGTCATTTATGTTGATTATCAACAGGCGTCTGTTATTAATGCTCGGTATGGCCATAAATAATGGCCGGATCAAAATCTGGGAAGCAGAATATCGGCATTAAATAAGTCTTTCAGAATACTTAATGATACCAGTAAAAGAAGAATGCAGAGCATACTTCTCTCATGATAATAAAAATTCTTGAAAATATCCGAAAATGCTTATGAATACAGGGATGTGATATTAAAGGGGGACCTGATTACGAACCTGGTTATGAATAATTGAAAATAATGATACTTGTCATATTCTGTTGAAAATATCATTAGAGAATGCAGACTCTGTTTTTTTAAGCCGTTGTTCCTGGTTCTGGGAAATGTTAATAATTTTCTTAAAAAAGTCACTATCCAAAGAGATGTAGCTGATTGTCAAATCAATACTATCATCAATATGAAGGCAATTATTATTTGGATCGATGATATTTTGCCTTGAATAATTGATCACACCTGGCAAGTACTTTTCATGAATAATGTTAATTATTTCATCTATCCTTTCATTATCCAGGTAAGGGAAAATGTATCTGTACATGAACAATTTACCATCAAAAAAATGAAGTTGGCATTTTACCTTATGATTGCCGATTAACATTTTATACAAATATATTTCAGCGTGTAAAGGAGTGATGTTTTTCAGATGACTGAAAGGTTTTCTGAACTTTGACTTAATCTCTTTTAAAGTACAGCCAAATCTTAAATTCCTGGACAGACTGATTTCAACATTTGTCTTTAATTGCTCCTGAGATGAAGTCTTATTATAGAGAGACAAATAAAAATTATAATCGGCATGCTGACTGATAAAGCTGGAATAATATAACTTTCGGGTGAATTTTTTCCTGCCGCTAAAGGGTATTCTGCTGAAGAAGTTCTTTATTTTGTCAAAATATCTGTTCATACAATTAAAACACTACCCGGGGATATGCATTGTATTTGATTAAATTCATTCACAGAAAATTGGTTACAAGAGTAAAAGTACAAAAAAAACTGGATTTTACCTTATTGTTGAGACTTGAAGTTTATTTCTTCACTATTTATTCTTCATTGATAAACAACTTGTCACCACCTCACTTCATTAATTCGAATATCCTTTTTCAAAAAGAATGTCAATGCTGATCAAGGCCGTGAAGCATCATCAACAGGTGATTGATGGTTGGGAGGATCTCATTCATGTAATCAATCACCGCTTTGACACTTCCGGGTAAAGTAAATACAAGGCTTTGATTCATGACCCCTGCCACACTCCGGCTGGCTAAAGCATTGGGCTTATTTGCCCCGTATTTTGTACGGATTAATTCCATGATGCCGGGTATCTCTTTATCCAGCAATGGTTTGACAATATCCGGCGTGATATCTTTAGGACCGATTCCAGTACCGCCGGTTGTAAAGACAAGATCAGTATTATCCTTTATTTCTTTCTCCAGTAATTTCTTAAACTGGTCAGGATCGTCCGGGATCAATGAGGTATGAATGGTATATGGCAGATCGTTATGGGTAAAGAATTCTTCCAGGAGCTCTTTTATCCGCGGACCCGACTTGTCTTCATATTCTCCACGGCTGGCCCTGTCGCTTAGAGTTATTATACCTGCTGAATAAACCTTTGGATGGTGCTCAAATACATCGCCGGGTTTCAGAACCCCTGGCCGCATTACCCTGCAGAATATTCCCTCTTTGGGCATCACACAATCCCCTGTTTCTTTGAAGATTACACACGATGTTCCATGGCATTCCTTTCCGATTTGTGTCACTTCCAGTTCGGTCTCTCCGCAAGTTAACCTGTCAAGCGGATTCATCTTCCAAAGCTCTGTTCCTTCAGTGGTTATGTTCTCGGCAAAGTCCCCCGGTGAAATGCTTCTCCCTGTTTCCTTCTCGAATTTCCTGATACTTTCAGTTCCAAGTAAACTAACCTGCCGGTTCCAGTCACCTGCATGAGCATCGAGCTCTACACCCAGGTTTGTAAGAGTAATATTATCTACAGGATGTTTGAAAGTACCTGTTTTTTCAGAGATATTTACCGAGATTATCTTTACATTTGAAAAATCGTGACGCGTTACGCGTGATGCGTTACGCGTGGATTGTTGGTTATTTTTCACCATTCAACATTCAGACTTTAGTTTTTTCAATGAGCTGAATTTCATCGATGACCATATCTTTGTCTACTGCTTTACACATATCATATATTGTCAACAAAGCAATCCCCGTTGCTGTGAGTGCCTCCATTTCAATTCCGGTCTGACCAATACAACGTGCCTCACATTCCACGGAAACCCCTGTTTTATCAAGAGTGGCTTTTACATCGATCTTTGTGATCTGTAAAGGATGACAAAGAGGGATCAGCTCGCTGGTTTTTTTCCCCCCCTGGATACCGGCAATCTCCGCAACTGTCAGGACATCACCTTTCTTTATATTGTTCTCCCGCACAAGTTCTATCGTTTCCGGCATCAACGTGATATGACCCTTCGCCCTCGCTATTCTCAACTGGTCAGGCTTTTCACTCACATCTACCATCTTTGCCTTTCCCTCGGCCGAAACATGACTTAGTTTTTTCATAATTGATAACTGAAAATTGAAATTGTTTTATTTCACTATTTCACTATTACACTATTTCGCTATTAAACCTATCCTCCTATATTATGAAATAAATCGTAATTGTTGACAACTCCTTTTTCAGGTTTTGTTAGAATTGCACGTACTAATGCTTCATGTATTCCAAGTTCATGGATGCTATATTCAATATTCGAGAACAGGCAGGGTTTTATCATCCCGTTTGCAGTGAGTCTCAGACGGTTGCAATATTCACA
>JBEKQA010000031.1:0-22335 GCA_049520195.1 Bacteroidales bacterium | reverse complement strand
CCAGTCGAATGTTCCTGCCCCGGTTGATGGATTCCAATGGATGAAATAGATACGCCAATCCCAATGAGAGATCTCATTATATCCTGAATTTTGCACATCCCAGATATAGGAACCATCATATGTGGTTTTACCGGTGCTGGTGTCCTTAATATATTCGGCAGTGGTCTTGTTATCAAAAGTACCCTCTGAACCGGAATATGACATATCCAATATGTATTGGATCGTATCTCCCAGGTGAAGCTTTTCATAATAATTATATTCGCCGCTGGTATAGTAAAGAGAGTACCACCCACTGGCATCAGGTCCGGTCCAATTACCATCGGTAATAGCTGATACTGACTTTGTCATTTTGAATTTACCACCATTAGGAAAGAAGAAATTATGCCCCGAATCGGCAGCAATGTTGATGGTCTTCAACAAAAAAGTCTGCATCTGGTTCGAGACTACTGAACCTCCGGTCGCTGCGGCTTGCAAAGTTTCAATTTTTGAAGGGGTTAGCGTTTGTTGATTCTCCTTTTTTTTGCAGGAGAAAAGAGTTAATATCAACAAAGGAATGAGGAAAATGTAAAAGTTTTTCATTTTCATGGTATAAGATTTTTATTACATGACTAGTGACAAATATAGGGAAAAAATCGCTTCAAATCAAGCTTTTTGACATTATAAAATCTGTTATTCATAATAACATGCATGAAATGAGACCGTTATAGCTCTTAGCTGTGCCAGGTCTGTGATTAATCCTATCGCAGATTTAAAACAATAATCTACTAATAAACAGATATATACAATATAGTAATTGTTCTTAAACCTTTACTACCTTTGTTACTTAAAACATTTAAATGAAACCAGTCCTTATTGCAGGCATTTCAATCGTCAACCTTGCATTGATATCTTATACGACCGCCATTATTATTCAAACCCGTAAAAAGCTGTTAACAAGATATGTTTTGATTTTTCTTGTTACCGGTGTCGTGTTTGATGTAACTTCCACCATTTGTATGATTATTGCCTCTGGCAAGTCTATTACCTTGCACGGTATTATTGGATATTCAGCACTTGCAGGTATGCTAACCGAAACCATCTTCTCATATTCACAGAAGAGGAAATATGGTTTAAATTCCGCTATTTCAACACAATTCAAAGTATGGTCAGCGATGGCCTATTTTTACTGGGTCCTGGCTTATATTACAGGTGCTTTTATCGTTATGATGAAATAGTCTGAAGGACTGGATTTAAGGTAGATCATTCCCTTTTGAAGCAATATAGATTTTATACCATTGTTCAAGACTCATATCAATTCCCAATGCTTCAACAGCAAACTTTATGCGTTCGATCTTACCAGAACCCACAACCGGAAGGATGGTGACAGGATGTTTCAATAACCAGGAATAAATGATCTTATCCACTGGTTTGATGTTAAGCTCTTGACCGACCTCATTCAATGCCTTCAATATACGCGCCCCCTTTTCATCATGTGGATTAAGAAGTTTCCCTCCTGCTAAGGGAGACCATGCCATTGGGTTTATCTTTTCTTTCAGGAAGAAATCTATGTTTCCATTTTCAAAATGTTCCAGACAATAAGGAGAAATTTCCACTTGGTTGGTCACTAGCTTCTCTGAAGTGAAGGTATTCAGCATTTCAAATTGATCTGGAGTAAAGTTTGATACACCGAAATTCAGTACCTTGCCTTCTCTCTTCAGGATTGAAAATGCTTTTGCCACTACCTCCGGATCAAAAAAAGGGGCTGGCCGGTGCAACAAGAGCAGATCGATACGGTCAGTTTTGAAATTCCTTAGAGAGTTATTTACAGATGAAATGATGTAGTTATAGCTATAATTATAATATTTAATTTTTCTTACAGGGAACTTGTCTGAAACCAGACTTATACCGCATTTTGTAATGATTTCAATCTTGTCACGAAGCCTCTTCCTTAACGTCAGGATATCCCCTAAGATCGCTTCACAACTATAATTTCCATAAATGTCAGCGTGATCAAAAGATGTTATTCCCAACTCAATTTCTTCCGATATCAGTTTTAATAATTCCTGACTGGATAACTTCCAATCCTTCATCCTCATCTGTCCATGGACTAAATGGGATATGCTGAAATTCTCAGAAAGGTTTATTCTATTTACAATCATAATTTTAGTATTGAATGAAACAAATTTTTTGAGGATATAAACTTAATAAAAAGATGCGTAAATATTTAATTTTTCATCGTTTTTAGCCTTCTATCCTAGAGATCTCGTGATTGTTACAAAACCATAAAAGGAATATTATTTAAATTTTCCAGGGAATGAATGGGTGCAGTTGAATTTTCTTATTATTTGTGGACGACGAAATTAACAATCTAATGAAATAATGTTAATATCTGTTTATCAGTATTTTTGATAGTATATCTTTTTTCCATCATTACTTATCAATATTATTAATTTAACAGGCTTTTGATTTTTTATTATAGAGGTCACTACAAAAAATGGGAAACGGCTACAACCGTTTCCCACGCTACATATTATCGCTTAGCAAGGAATGGAAAGAAATTTTAATCTTGGTAGGATTGGGAGTCCTCTGCTAGCTGCAGCAAACGTATATAAAAAATCTAAATATTCAAATCTGCTTCGTACTAGTTATTAACTAGTTATTAACATGAATGAACTTTTATCCCTGAATTAGCAATAAAGATGATCTAAAATGCGTCCTTGATCACTTGATACTATTGTAAGAACCAATTAAGAAACAAAAAAGGGAGAAGCTTGTGCTTCTCCCCTCCGCCGCCAATAATATGTAGCCTTGCATCTCGTAGGGCGAAATAATTTAATTGATAAGTATCTTCCTTATTTTAGCAAGAACAAGCAAAGATAAGATATATAAAACGATTTGTCAATATTTGCTACCAATTTAGACCGTATAAATTTAATTTTTAATTTTGGGGCTGCTTGTCTTATGGGACATGGTTTACCGAATATCACTTTGTTTTCATATGTAAGGTTGCTTCCGTCTCAAGATCCGCTGAATTAACAATAAGTGAAATATTTTTGTTACGGATATTTATTTTTTTTATTAATATTGTTGAAACATGAATTGAGAAGGATAATTTCTGGTTTCAGTATAATATCGGGTTTAAGACATTCTAAACTAAATCTTTATCTTCCACAAGGTTATAATAACACTCCAGTAGTTTCGCAAACGATCTTTCAATTCGATAATGGCATGAGCTTTCACAATATTGTTGTTTTGCGATAGCCAGTTCTATAGGATGCTCAATCCAATAATCCAGTTGTTTTGTAAGTTCATCAGGATTATCCATGGGAAACAACGATCGACTGTCAAGCGCAAACTGCTGAGTGGCGCTTTTGGAGCTTTGGGCGATTATGGGAGGTAAGCCACAGGCCATAGCTTCCATTACGGACATACATTCTACTTCTATCGTTGCTGCATGGATATAAATATCAGAGAAATTATAATACCTTACCAACTCCTGCTGGGACAATGAAGTTAACACAGGTGGGTTTGGCAGAATTTTTCCTAATTCGATAAGTTTTTCTTTTTCTGGGCCTTCTCCAATTAAAATCAACTGAGTACTTTCTCTATGTTTCGATCCCGCAATCGCCTGAATAATGATCTTCTGTCTCTTTTCCGGAGCAAAACGTCCGACAGAGATAACAATGAATTTATTAGAGTATTCAGGCGGTTTTTCAACCATCATTGGTCTGAACATTGGGATAATCCCATTCGATATGATGACACTGGGCGACTTTAATCCATATGCGTGTAATTCCTTTTGTGCAAATTTACTTGGGCAGACAACTAGATCAGAACAATTGAAATAATACTTCATCCAAAATTTATAACAATATCTTATAAAGCTGTCTGAATGGATCCCTGCATTTAAAGCCAAATGTTCAGCTTGAATATGAAAAGTAGTGACCACAGGTATATGTAGTTTATGGGCAATCCTTATAGCTCTCAACCCAAGCAGAAAAGGAAATTGAACATGCACAATATCTTTCCCCCTTAAAGACTTTTTCAGTATCCTGAGAGATGGAATTGCAAGAGGCGTTTTCATTCTTTTCATGATTCGCCTAACCCCAAAAGGGTAAAATGCCGGAAGAAGGATTTTATCGGGTGCAGGGTCCCCGGTAGAGATAACAAAGACTCTATGCTGGGGTTCCAATAATTCAACGAATCGTTTTGTCGATATAACTGCGCCGTTTTTACTGTCATCATAGGTATCAATAACAATAGCAATATCTAAGCTTCTTTTGCCATCAGTGATATCCATTTTTCAAATTATAAACAAAGTACTAATCGACCAAATATACGTAATAAGGAAACGATAAACAAATGATTAATCTACAATGTCTTCGGTTTGGTCTTGCAGAGCGGAAATATTAGCTTGCAAACTGATTTCAATTAATGTCCCCTTATCGGTCTCACTTTTTATATTAAATGAACCTCCATATATTTCAGTAATAGTTTTAGCCAGAAAAAGTCCCAGTCCTGCACCCTGCTGTTCATAGATTCCACGGTCAAACTGCATATATGCGCCAATTTTCCTGATTTTTTCGGTTGGGATGCCATGTCCGCTATCTTCTATCCTCAGATGAAACAGATTGGGATCTGACCAGCATTTCAGTTTTACTTTTTGTCCAGCAACTGAAAATTTAAAAGCGTTGTCAGTAAGTTCCTCGATAATCTTGCTTAACTCCTCTTCTGTGATTATTGCCTTTGCATTGCCAGCTTCGATTTCAAGATCTGACTGACGATTATACTCTTTTGCTATTTTCAATGCCATTTCCTGACATATCTCACCCGCTGTGTTAAGCTCGTGTGGTTGTGGTGGAAAGCCTTTGTTCAGTTCAAGCTGAGCATACATCAGATAATTACGGATAAGCCTGTTAAGTCGCATGACGCTGGAATAAATATCGCGTCCGGCTTCACGTATCATTAAAGAATCAAAATCATCCGGACATTCCATTAACAATTGACCATAACCAAGTAATCCTGTCAACGGAGTTCTAAGCTCATGAGGAAGTGAGTAAATAATATTGGAACGAAGCTCATTTAGAGCTCCTTCCCTCTGTTTCCTTATTTCCTCTGATTTTTCAAGTTGTTTACCAATGGTTTTTAATAATTCCTCATGTGAAAAGGGTTTTGTTAAATAATCATTAGCCCCCATTTCCATACCAGTACGGATATCGGGCCGCTCAGATAATGCAGTTATAAAAACAAACGGTATCAGTCTGGTGTCCTCATTATTTACAAGTTGTCGCAATACATCATGCCCATTCATTTCCGGCATAATGATATCACATAAAATCAAGTCAGGAAGATTCTTTATTGCCTGTTCAATTCCACTTCTGCCATCAGCTGCCTCGATAACTTTAAACCCCTCAAAGGTCAGAACATCAGCAATACCTTCTCTAAGCGCCTGCTCATCTTCAATCAGAAGTATCTTTTTCATGGTTAGTAAATTTTTAGTCAGAAGCGATAGAATAATCCAATTTATTTTACCATAAGCTTCGCTGGTAAGTGTGCAATAAATTTCGACCCCTTGCCTATAATACTGGTAAATGTAATCTCACCGCCATGTAACAAGAGGAATTCCTTTACAATATTCAAGCCTAAACCATTTCCCTGGATCTGCTTTGTGTTGCTGCCTCTTTGAAAAGGTTGGAAAAGTTTATTCTGATCTTCCATTGGTATTCCTATCCCTTGATCCTGAACACTTAACAATATTTCTTCATTTTGTTTATATAATTCAATTTTTACCTTTGGACCTTCAGGTGAGTACTTTATAGCATTGGATAAAAGATTATTCAAAACTTGGATTATCAAGCGTTCATCAAGCATCATATTCAATTCTTTAAACTCACATTGGAAGGAAATTTTTTTCAGAATATTCGGATTTGAATTGAAATTCTTCAGGGAGTTCTTGCAAAGTGATATAAGATCAACCTTGCTAGGGGAAAATTGAATCTTCCCTTCCTGTATCTTTGAAACCTGAAGTACATTTGATACAATATCACTCAATCGGTCAACCTGCTCTATTATAGTTGATAATTTAGCAATAATCTTCTTTTCTTCCATCCTTGACCAATAGTTTAAAAGATTTTCCGCCGTCAAAAGAATGGATGAAAGTGGCGTTCTAAACTCATGAGATGCCACTGAGACAAAATGGGATTTTAAATCATTCAGCTCTTTTTCCTTTTCTAGTGTTTTGATCAGGTTTTTCTCTAGGTTCTTTTGTTCAGTTATCTCACGAACTATTGATAATACTTCATTTTCTGAAATAGCAAGGATACGGTTTTCGAAGTTATGTTCATCTCCATCAATAGACATTGAATATTCAAAAGTTCGCGTTTTATGTGTGCTGAAAGCTTTAAAAATATTTTCCATGAATATACTGGAGATTTCCTGGGAAAATAATTCCGTCACTTTCTTTCCGATCAATTGTGCCGGTGGAATCAACATTGTATCAACACTCCCGGTGTGAAAAGATAGGAAAATTCCATCCTTATCAATTCTGAAGAATTTATCGGGTACCGAATTGAGAATTGCTTCCTGAATTTTTGATAATTGTAATATCTCTCTTGCACGTTGTTCTACAATTTCCTCAAGATGCTGATTAACACGGGTCAATTCAGAGTAGCTTTCTTTTAATAGCGAAATATCCTCAAATGTCGAGAGAACTTGGTAAGGTTTGTCCTCACCCGGCCGGAATTGCGGCGTGGCAGTACATATTATCCATGCATACTTTTCCTTTTCAATATTAAAGTAACCAACAATCCCATGTTGCTCTTTCCCGGATTTAAGGGCATGTAAGGCAGGGTATGTGTCTTCTGTATATAGAGTTCCGTCTTCATGTACTGCATGCCATCGTGGATCAATTGATCCTCTACCTGTCATTTTTTCGAATGGAAGGCCAAGTATTTTCTCTGCAGCAGGATTGACTGAAATGATTTGCCCTCTTGAATCCCGGTAAATTACTCCTTGAGCCATGATTTCAAATAAACTCCTGTATTTTTGTTCACTCTGTTGAAGAATTTCCTGTGCATTCCTTCTATCGGTTATATCCTGGGTCGTACCAATCATTACCTCGGCTATTCCTTTTTTATTATGGATCACTTCGCCTTCATCATGAATGATGCGGACCGACCCATCGGGTCTGATGATCTTGTAATCCTCACTGTAAGGTTTCCCCTGATGAACTGCTATATCAACAGCTTTTGAAAAGTGCTCCCACTCTCCTGGAGGAAAGATGTTGATAATCTCAGCGAGAATCAATGGTTTATTTAGTGGAAACCCCATGATATTGTACATCTCTTCAGACCAGGAAAGTTCTCCGGTCGAAAGGTAATCTACCCAGCTTCCAATGTGAGCAATCTTTTGTGCCCGCGTTAGTTCTATGTTTTTTTCGCTGATTATTTGTTCTGTACGTTTATTATCAGTTATATCGCGGGCAATCGTCACAGATCCTACGATTTCTCCTTTACTATCTCTGATGGGAGAAAAACTGTAGCTTCCTATCCATGTTTCACCCGTATCTTTACGCCGAAGCTTGTACTCAGCATTCTTTACTGTCTCACCCCCTAACGCTCTTGGTATTGGCCTTTGATCTATTGAAGCTAGGTCTCCATTCTCTAAATAAACATCGAATATGTTATGAAATTCGCTCATTGTCTTGCCACATTCCTCCTTATTCCTGAACTTGTGAAACGTTGCAAAGGCTTCATTAAAATCGATGAATCTTCCTTCCAGATCTGTTATGAATACGGCATCCGTCATACTTTCAAGAGCCGCTTCAAGTTTTGCCTTGCTGGCTATTAATGCTCTTTCATTCACTTTAAGTTCGGTGATATTCCGGGAGATCCCGATAATTTCAACCTTTCCCTGCTGATTAAACATGTAATTTACTGTTGCCTCAGTGCGAATGAAAGAACCATCTTTACAAGGTAAATCCATCTCATTTAAAAAAGTCTCTGTTGCATACCCTCTTTCAAGAAATGACATTAATATAGTAGTCATCCATTCATTTACGATCTGCAATGAATCAGGTGAAAGGTTTTCAGAAATGTCAGCCGCCATTATTTCTTCTGCAGTATACCCACATAATTTTTCAATAGATGGACTTACATAAGTAAATTTTCGTATTTGTGGATCCAAAACCCAGATCACATCAACCTTATTCTTTGAAATTAAACTGTATTTTTCATTACTGATCTTTCTTTCCTCATCCTCTGTATTTAGATCTTCACTAAGTTTAACAGCCGTTATATCTGTAAGGTTTTTAATCACCTTATTGTCATTATTTTCCAGACTTTTCTTTTTCTTTTTATTCATTTTATCGTAAGAATGATTTAAAAATGATGTCGTCTGTTGATCTTATAAAAATATTTTTTGCATTTAATTCTTAAGCTTGTAAAGTTAGTAAAATTAACTCAACTAGATGAATATCACCCAAAATGAACAAAATGAGAATTGATTAGATGAGATGATTTTTTCTGTACTACTAACAATATATTTTTCATTTTTAATATCATATTTTAAATAGTGATAATTGATTTTACTAATTTCGTCTGATCAAGGTAATGAATTTGCTTATGATATCCTGGAATCCGACTTTCCTCTATTATTTTATTCCAATAATAAGAGCTTCAAAATATATTGATTGGCGTTTGGGTCGTAAATACAAATACTCCGGTCTTAACCTTGAAAATATAAGGAAAGTCGCGAAACCTGGTATGATTTTATTGTCTCGAAAGGAATTCCAGATTTCTAATTATTTTATTGATGGTTATTGGACACATTCGGCCATGATCATGCCAGGTGAAAAAGTGATCGAAGCCACGACTAAAGGAGTAACATTAAGGGAAATGGAAGAATTCTTTAGAAGGACTGATGATTTTGTCATTCTGAAACCTAGGTTTTGTGGAATACAAGCAATGGAAGAAGCTTGTACTCATGCCACAAAAATTGTTGGAGCACCTTATAGCTTTGATTTCAATAATTCTGACGAATCCTTTTATTGTTCTAAGTTGATCCTGAAAGTATACGCAAAAACCTGTGGCTGGAACATTAAAAATTTACATGAGCCGGGTGAATTCAAACAATTATGCGATGGAAAGATCATAAGCCCCTCTGATCTTTATAAAAATAAGAAAGCCTGGGAAGTAGTATTTTCTACTTAGATGCAACAATCGTAAAACTTGTGGACGCCACGGTTTTATTTCCATTCACAATAATACCCGTAGCTGTATAATTTCCTGGATCGGGAATTAAAAAGTTCGACAGGAAAATATGCCCGGAACTTTGGACATTCGTGTAAGTGAATGTTTTGTATGTGCTTCCATCTGTATTTTTAATTTGTAGCGTGATTGAAGAACCTCCTTGGTCATCCGCACTTTCCAGCCGGAAGTAAATGGTAGTATTGGCATAGAATGTTGTCCCCACTCCCGTAAGGTTGAAAGGATTGTTCGCGTCTATTCCCGTCCCTAATTGCAGACTGTTCGAATATGCGTTGGAGTTTGTCGATTTTTTTGAACATCCCGTAAAAAGTGCGATGGCTAATAATAAAAACACATATTTTTTCATAGGAATAAACTTATGTTATTTAATTGATAACCGGGTAAATTTGAATCAAAATAACAAAACTAGTGATTCTGAATCAAATTCAGAAACTTTGATGGAATTAGTCAATAAAATATAAATGTCATAAAGTAAAAGCTCCTTTGTATACAGTTGGTTTCACTATCTCAAATTATTGATAATGTATTGATTAGCTTGTAAACATGCTAATGTTCATAAAAGATGTTAAATATATGACTTTTCAGAAATTATTTAGGTATATTTGATTGGTTATTAGATATGTGTTCTTTGTCAACCACACAACTAAACTAAGTTGCAAAAAAGGCGGCACCTGTGTTCCGCCAAACCACAATGGTGGTTAAAAAGATGAAATGCCCCTATGGCTAAGTGCCCGATCGGGGCATTTCTTTTTATCAAAAAAATAAAGCCATGCGATATAAATTAATCGATCTTACCCGCCTTCTGAATAATGAAGGAAGCGTTTATCCGGGTACTTTCCCTCCCGTATTTGAAATCATGAATACTGTTGAAAAGGATGGTTTTACTGAACTTAAAATGTCTACGGTTCTTCATGTAGGAACTCACATTGATGCGCCAACTCACATGATAGCAGGAGCAAGATCAATCGACCAATTCCCAATCGATAAATTCTTTGGAAAAGCCATGGTCATACCCTGTCATCATAAGAAAGAAATTGATCTGAGCTTCATTCAAACATATGAAGATAGAATAGCTCAAATAGATTTCATTCTTTTCTTTACGGGCTGGGAAGATAAATGGAATACAAAGGGCTATTTTCAGGATTGTCCAACCTTGACCCGTGAAGCCGCAAAGTGGTTAACACAATTCAAATTGAAAGGTATTGGCATCGATTCTTTCTCCCTGGATAGCGTCATATCAGCAGGTAAAGTAACAGCAGACACATTCCCAAAACATCATATCCTGTTAGAGAAAGAGATCCTTTTAATTGAGAATCTAACTAACCTGAATAAACTTCCTGATTATGACTGTTGGTTCCAATGTTTACCCCTGAATATTGCAAATGCCGATGGTTCGCCGGTAAGAGCAATCGCTATGATCGAGGAATAAATGACCCGATACCAAAAATTGACTGGAAAAAACGTTTAAATAGTCGAAATGACAAGAAATCATCACTAGAGACATAAAAAAATCATTTTTCTAACAGCATGTTTAATAATCAATTAGCAGGATATGTTAAAAAATGTTAAAAAAAGTTGCCCGAAAATTTGGATTCAATGTTCTAATTGATTTACCTTTGCACTCAACTTTAAAAAATCAATAAACAAATGAAAAAAATTGCATTAGTTTTAGTTATCGGTGCTGTAGCTTTAATGTCATCCTGCGGCCCAAGCGCAAAAGAAAAAGAAGCAAAGAGAATTGCTGACTCAACAAGAGTAGCTGATTCAATGGCAATGGTTCAGGCTCATCAACAGAAAATAGCCGATTCAATTGCTAAGGTTCAGGCAGCTCAGAAAAAAGTAGCTGACTCAATCGCTCACCAGGATTCGATCAAGAAACATCTGATCAAGCCTGCTAAGAAAGCTGCTCCAGTAAAGAAAGCCCATAAAAAATAATTTTGGGTAAAGAATCTGATTGAAAAAAGGCTGTCCGGATGGACAGCCTTTTTTTCTTATTAAGATGGCCACCGTCCTTGTAGTTGCCGTCCAATCATCCATCCGGGATACTCAGAAGCCAAGATACTGACTTCATCGAGTCGCTGCACCTCTTCTGAAGTCATTTGCAAGTTAGTCGCATTAATGTTTTCATTAAGTTGCTGTAAATTCTTTGCTCCTATAATTGTACTCGTAATTCCTGGTCGCTTAATAACCCAATTGAGAGCAACTGCAGCTATTGAAACGTCGTGCTGCTTGGCAACAACATCCATAATATCAATAATATTGTATGCTTTTTCTTTATTTATAGGTGGAAAGTCAAATGAATCGCGCCTGCTGTTACCCGCTGCTATGATGTTACGCCTGAATTTTCCTGAAAGAAAACCACCTGCAAGAGGACTCCATGGTATGATGCTGATCCCTTCGCTTTGTGCCATCGGGATAATTTCACGCTCAATATCACGTCCGGCTATGGTATAGTAATTTTGTGATGCTACAAATTTTGTCCAACCCATCGTTTCAGCATATCCGTTTGCCTTCATTACCATCCATGCAGGATGATTACTTACACCAATATAACGTGCTTTCCCTGATCTGACAATATCTTCCAATCCCCTCATTGTTTCTTCAAGAGGAGTCAAAGGATCAACACCATGAATGTATAAAAGGTCAATATGAGAAAGTTTCATCCTTTGAAGACTTTCATTCACCGAATCCATGATATGAAGTCTGGAAAGCCCTACTTGATTGGCACCTTTTCCCATCCTGATTCTCACCTTCGTAGCTATAAAAATTTCAGAGCGTGGAATCCCAAGTTTGATTAACGCTTCACCGAGTAGTATTTCTGCTAATCCTTCTGAATAGGCATTGGCAGTATCGATAAAGTTAATCCCACTATCAAGTGAGGTTTTTACGATTTGAGTTACATCATCCTGCGGTACCTGTCCAATGGCTTGCCAGTAACCTTTTCCCCCAAAGGTCATTGTTCCAAGACAAATCTCCGATATTAGGATACCTGTTTTTCCAAGTTCATTGTATTTCATAAATGTTCTCTCCCTTTTATTTCTGTCACTTCATTAACAGTATTAAAACAAAAATAGTCTTCCTTTTTAGTAATTATTTTTCTATCTTATCACAACTTTTGTATGATAAATCCTGTAATTGGTCTGCAGTGTCAGAATGTAAATGCCGGATCTGAAATCACTCATCTGAAGATCAATATTTTTAGCTCCGGGTTGAGAATGAAATACTTCCCTTCCTGATAGATCAGCAAATTGCAGGTCATTGATTGTTCCGGCAGACCGGATATACAAGAGGTCAACGACAGGATTAGGATACACCTGTATTTGAGTGTTCTGCTCCTGTGAATTAATCCCAACAGCAACTACAGATACATCCAGGCATTCCTTTGCCGATTCTCCCTGTACATAAACTGAAGTAACACAATATGTATACTGACCAGAGGGGACCATGCTGTCATAATAGGAAAGGGAATCCAGTAATGTCGCGTTCAATTTTTGATTGTCCCTGTATACATTGTATCCCTGCAAGGATACTGAACTTGAATCATAAATCGGTTTCTGCCATGTAAGATGCACAAGTTGATCGTTTACAACTGCCTGTAGGTTCAGTGGTGAAGGCAATGGCACAGTAAGCACCCCAATGAATTTATAGATTCCATTCTCAGTAGAGCTGGAATTAATACCACCGGCCCATCCGCAATGATTGTTTAGCCAGGTCATCTGCATGTATTGTGCCCCCTGAGTACCAACGAAATCATTCCAGAAATGACCTCCGTTAAATGAATAAGAACAACCATTTATACCGTTTGAGCCTGAACTGACGCAAACATTTCCGGCTCCTGGAACAAAACGAAGATCCGTCGCATATATAGGTCCCGTTTCACTAACCAATGACCAGGTCGCACCGCCATCAAAGGTCTCACATATCGTTCCGGTTGACCCTGCACTGCGGTCCTGGGCAAGACCATGCATCCCCGTCTGAAAACTCGGTGAGATATATTTCCCGCTAAGCGACGGAACAGTTGCGACACTCCAAGTATGCCCCTTATCCGTTGAATGATAAATCCTTCCCTTGTTGGTACCAAACCAAAGTGTATCCTGAACAGCAGAATAATATCCTACAACTCCAAATTCACCTGAAAGAGGAGCAGGAATATTAGAAATGCTTACTTGTGTCCAGCTGTTTCCGCCGTCTGTGGTAGTGTAGATTTCAAAGGATCCATTGATTGGGTCTCCTAGTACCCAACCTTCATTTTCATTAAAGAAATGTATGCAATCAGGGAAAGAACTACTGTTACTGAAAGATGCTGTTGTTTGCCTTGTCCATGTAGTCCCTGTGTCAGTTGTTACATAAATTCCTTGTGGCCTATTTCCAGATACCTTGTACATAAGATCATATGCTGTTGCAGCACTCATAGCAAAAATCATTGATGAGGCAAGTCCGGTTGTGTTGGGGATGGTTCCAGGTGTCCAGGTATTCCCTCCATCACTCGTACGTGTATAATCTGAACAGGGACCGGTCTGGTTGTTTGGATCATAGGCAGTCGCCCAGACTGAATTGCTGTCTGCTGCCGACATATAATTGATCCCCCGGGTTGTCGAAAAACTACTTGCCTGTGAAATCCATTGCGCAACATTGAGGTTAATTGCATTGTAAACCGTATCAGTAGTATTATATGAATAGATTTGAACATAGTGACTCCCAAGATCCGGTGCTGTAGTATTCCAGGTATAGACAATAGAGTCATTTGTCGTAGATGCTTTTTCAACGCTGTCTATGAAGATTTTCATCAGATTAGACGTACCGCGGACAGTATGTCCCACGATCTGAACAGAATATCCAACCCCGATAATAGCATTGTCCACCGGATGCGTAATCCTCACGATCAGATTTGGATCATAGGGCTTTATATGAATAACAATGGCGTTGTCTTCATTGAATGGAGTTCCTCCCGGATTTAGAGATCCGATGGCAAACCATCCATTATAAGAACCTGACCATCCCCAGTTAAAATGAAATGTGCTGTCAGGCAACTTGTATCCATCACAAACAAAGGCATGTCCCTCTGTTGGATTTGAACCGCTGTAATAAACAGGCAATTGATTGTCCAGATCGGCGCGGATAAGATTTTCAAAATCAACTAAATGCTGAAAACCATTTTTGTACTGGATCACCACACCGGGATGATAATTGAAATAATTCATCAGGGCATCCGGAACGTTTTCACTAAATGCCCCCGAGCCTGAAGTGGAATATTGCATGTCGACGGATACACCTGAATGATACATTATTGTGGCGACAGGCGTATTTGAGGTGGTGACACTGTTCGGCATCGACGACCAATTATAGGTAGTAGCACCGAAATCAGCAGATTGTAAACCATAAGGAGGATCAATATAGGAATGTGACCCGACTCCCTGTGGAGGAAAGTTGTGATATTTCATGATCTGCGACATGGCCGTTGCTACACAACCGGTATACACATGAAAACAAGTGGAGCCTGCTGATCCATCATACGGACAAAGGGCATTGTAATAGCAACCCTGATCCCAGGTAGTCGTAAGCAAAGGACCGACAGTCTGCTCAGGAGCATAAAAATTACCTTCAGAAATTGCATTCCATCTTTTAACCGTCTCAGTATTACTAAGACCATGGATAACAATTTGATATATTTCACGACTGTAGCTTTCAAGCCATTCTTTTGTTGCAGGGTTTGTTATTTCCCCTTGAATTGTGCTTTCATTTGAATATCCCAGGATTGGTATCGAAGCATCGTCGCCCGCTACTATTACAAACCCTTTCGGATCGAAATTAAATATATAATAGGTCACGATGTTCTTGTATTCGGTTACATCCGATTTTATAATTATAGCTTGACCCTTGTCCCTGGAGACGTTATGAGAATAAAAAGCAATAGCAATTTCTTTTGCTTTCTCAACAGTCACTAATTTTGCAAATGAAGATAACGCCATGAAAATCAAGGCAATAATAAGTAAATATTTTTTCATAGGGTGTTGTTTAAATCGCTGTGAAGGTAATAATTTTTTTAACCACAATATAAAGAAAATGATCAGAATTCAAATCCTAATTTATGGTTATCAAATATTTCATTATTCGGCGAAAAAATGATGAAATTATTAGATATAATTGGGGGCTGTTACTGACACTTTACAAGTGTTAGGGAAAAAGCTTATTGAATTTGCTTTTTTTTATAAATTGTTATGTCAGTAAGTAATTATTGATAAAGGTAATAATCATAGGCTTTGTAATTATATTTGTAATGAAAATTTAAACCAGCTTTATATGGCTATTGTTGATGATAATATTTTACTGAAATATCGACACGGGAAATTGGGGAATGAAATTTATCGGGTTGTCAACGGTAAAACAGTAGTGTCTAAAGCACCCGATTATAGTAAGATTAAATGGAGTCAAGCCCAGAAAGAGAACCGCACTCTCCTGGCTAAAGCATCTGCTTATGCCCGTGAGGCCATTAAAGATCCTGAAAAGTGCGCATTTTACGAGAAAAAGAAAAAGAGTAACCAAAATGCCTTTAATGTTGCAGTCGCTGAATTCATGTTGACTTATAAGACTTAGAAATTGACCCCTCTAAAGCCTTCAAATAACACTCATCTAATCAGCTAATTACCTACTCTGCCTGCGTCCTCCCTGCGTCTATCCTTAGTCTATCGTTCGCTTTTCCTTCACTCAAACGACGCTTGAAGTTATTCCAATCTTCACTCTGTTCTTTTCTTTGACTTAAAATTAATATAGATCGAAGCCGCCAACGCCATAAAATAAAACACAAGTGTCAGGATATCTGTGATCCTTGCTCCGGGTAAAAAGCCTGTAAATCTTTGTATAAGATAACTGATATAGGAATCCGGCAGGTTATTTTGTCCAAGCTTATGTAATACTTCCCAGTGAAATTCAGTAAGTGGGCAATAACCAATTCCATAAAATATCCCAAGAATGAACCACGAACCACCCGTTAATAAAAGAACTATGAGGTTTGCTGTTCGTAAAGGCCGAAAAATCCATCCAAAAAGATTGAAAAAAATTAGGTGGGTGTGAAAGACTATAAAAAAGATATCAAGAAACCGGTAGAAGCTCATCGACTGAATTGAATTATAACTATTTAACCATATGAAATAAAGGTAATAAAAAAACTCTAATAAAAATTATTCTCATATTTTACAAAATAATTTTCATTAGTAGCATTTATTATGAAAAAGTTTATTATATTCGCACCTGAATATAGCACATTTTACAAAAGTTAACAGATTTAAAAATTTAATATGATCCATGAATGGTCATGGCTTGCGTTATGTGGTATGCATGGCATTGACATTTGTTGATTAAAACTTAAAATTACTACAAATGAAAACAGTCAACTTTAATGAAGAGGAACTTGAGCTTCTTATTGCTCTTTATGAAGATGAACTTAAGGAGGCGGGATCTTACACGGAGAAGGTGCAGCACACATTAGCCAAGTTAAAAAAACAAATTGACACCGTTGGGGGCGCATCACAAGGTACCGGTAACAAAAGAGGCAGACCCCCCAAGATTCAGTCCGCAGAATTAACACCGGTGGTGAAAAGGAAAAGGGGAAGACCCCCCAAGATTCAGTCCGCAGAGCCTGAACTGCCTGCTGCCCCCAAGAAAAGAGGCAGGAAACCAAGAGCAATACCCGAAGTATTAAGACCGATCTCCCAGATAAAAAGAGGCAGGAAACCAAAGATTCAGCAAAATTATAGCCCCTTGGTCACAATGATTGAGGACATGACCTCACCCAGGAAAAACAGATCGCCTCGAATAAACAAATTTCCTGATGTAAAAATTAAAGCAAAAAAAACATCTGTTGTTGAATTACCCACTACCGGAGAAGTAAGCCCCTTGGATAACTAAGGAGAATGATTCATTTTTATGTTGCCCGGTAGAAGTAAGGTACTGTTTGTATGTTAATAATGAGTAATTAGCTATTGTTCAAATTATAATTAGTTTTTCATTCATCCCCATACTTCATTGAATATTTCAGAAAATTTGTTATAATCGGATATTCGATCTTTTCTGATTTATTGAATATGGATATCCATCCTTTTTCACATTTCCGCAATCTTAAAGTCCATTATATTTCGATTTTCTAGGGAAACTAAACTAAAAGTCTGATATTATATGTTTATTTTTACACTAATATTTCATATTATCTCTACCGTCTTATGAAGACGCTGACTGATTTAGTAAGAGATGCATTTATTGGCTTTGCTACTGGTGACGCTTTGGGTGTTCCTGTTGAATTTGAATCTCGTGAATGGCTGAAGGAAAATCCGGTAAAAGGGATGCTGGGAAACATGCGTTACAACCAGCCTCCCGGCACATGGTCTGACGATAGTTCAATGGTTTTTTGTACTGCCGAAAGCCTCTGCGATGGCTATGATCTTGAAAACATTGCCCTTCAATTCTCAAAATGGAAGAATGAAAGGTTCTGGACTCCCAGGGGAAGGGTTTTTGATATTGGCGTACAGACCATTAAAGCAATCGACAGGATCGACAGGTTTCTCGAAATGGGCCTGCATATAAAGCCAATCCCTGAAGAAGGTGTCAATGAAAAGGAGAACGGCAACGGATCTTTGATGCGGATCCTTCCACTTGCCTTCTTTCTCAGGGATAGAAACCCCGAAGAAGGCCTCCGGATTATTAATGAAGTTTCAGCCCTCACACACGCTCATCCTCGTGCAGTTACTGGGTGTTTGATCTATATTCACTTCATTATTAGCCTACTGCATGGTCAGGATAAAAACCGGGCCTATATGTCAATCCGGAATCTAATCCCCGATCTGTGTCGTAGTACCTCCTCCATATGCGAACTTGAATATTATTCAAGGATCCTGTCCGCTAATATCGCCGATTTTCCTGAATCTTCCATCCGTTCATCAGCTTATGTTGTTCATACTCTGGAAGCTGCTTTATGGAGTGTGATGAGGAATGATAATTTTGTTGATACTGTCCTCCAGGCTGTAAACCTGGGAGAAGATACCGATACAGTCGCCAGCCTGGCAGGTGGTATTGCCGGAATTCTTTATGGGGAGGACCAGATCCCCCAGGAATGGACCAAAGTATTGGCCAGGAGAAAAGACATCCTGGATCTTGCCGGTCGTTTTTCAAAGTCCTTTCTTCATTAAAATCATTATATAACAGTTTAATAATTACTATCGTACAGGTAAAATCCGTACCTTTGCCGGCTTATAATTTTTACCATGCCATTAAACAAGTTAAGGAATATAGGGATTGCCGCTCACATCGATGCCGGTAAGACGACTGTTACGGAACGAATTCTTTATTTTACCGGTACTACCCGCAAGATGGGCGAAGTTCATGACGGACAGGCTACCATGGATTTCATGAAACAGGAACAGGAGAGGGGTATTACCATCGCCTCTGCAGCTATTTCTTGTCAGTGGAAGAATTACCAGGTTAACTTGATCGATACCCCTGGTCACGTGGATTTCACGGTCGAAGTTGAACGGTCGCTTAGGGTCATCGACGGTATGATTGCAGTTTTCTGTGCCGTGGGAGGAGTAGAACCGCAGAGTGAAACCGTATGGAATCAGGCTGATCGCTATCGTGTACCAAGAATTGCTTTTATCAATAAGATGGATCGCACTGGTGCTGATTTTGCACAGGTAGTCTCTCAGATGAACAAATATCTTGATGCCAACGCTGTTCCCTTCAACTTGCCCATAGGGGCGGAAGATAATTTTGACGGCATTATCGATTTGATAGAGCAGAAAGCATATATGTTCAGGGATTTCGAACAGATCGAAATGGATATCCCAGATGCATATAAGGAAAGAGTAAAAGAAGCAAGAGCATGGATTGTGGAAAAGCTGGCCGAATTTAATGAAGAGATTATGCATCTCTTTTTTGATGATAAAGAAGTCCCTGATGAGTTGCTTAAGGAGGCCGCACGACATGCAACACTGAAAATGTTGGTTACCCCTGTATTCTGTGGTGCCGCATACAAGAACAAAGGGATACAGATGCTTCTCGATGCCGTTATTGATTACTTGCCCTCCCCTATTGATGTAGGCGCTGTAGTTGGCCTCGATATTGACGATCCTGAAAAATCTCATTCCCGCCATCCTTCTGCTAAGGAACCTTTTTCTGCGTTGGCTTTTAAACTTATTCATGACCCGTTCGTCGGGCAGCAAACTTTTACCCGTGTCTTTTCAGGAACGCTGATTAGTGGTATGCAGATCCTCAACTCTACCAAAGGGAAACACGAACGTATCGGCAGAATCTTTAGAATCCATGCAAAAGAGCGGGAAGAGATAAGCGAAGTAGGACCGGGAGACATTGTGGCCCTGATTGGACTGAAACTTACCAAAACCGGCGATACGCTATGTGATAATAATTATCCTCTCTTGCTGGAAAATATTCATATCCCGCCTTCTGTGATTGAATTGAAGATATCCCCAGCCAAACGGGCCGACCAGGCAAAACTGGGAGAAGCCCTTAACAAACTGATGAATGAAGATCCTTCTTTTAATGTCAGGTATGATGACGAAACGGAAGAAACAATTATAGCCGGTATGGGAGAGCTTCACCTGGAGATCATCATCGACCGCCTGAAAACTGAATTCAAAGTAGATGCTGTTGTGGGTGAGCCCGCCGTTGCCTTCAGGGAAACCATTACCATAGAGAAGGAACACAGCTACAAACATTCAAAGCAGACCGGTGGTAAAGGACAGTATGCACATACAGTGATGCGTATTGAGCCAAACGAAGGAAATGGATATGAATTTATTGATAAGGTCAAAGGCGGCAACATTCCTTTAGAGTTTATCCAATCAGTTAACAAAGGTATTCAGAAAACACTTGAAAAAGGTGTATTGGCCGGATATCCGGTGGTCGACGTGAAAGTAGTTCTGCTCGATGGAAGCCATCACCCCGTGGATTCATCAGATATGGCTTTCCAGACTTGTGCCTCAATTTGTTTTAAGGAAGCTTTCCTGAAAGCAAGCCCTATCCTCCTCGAGCCAATGATGAAGATCGAGGTAAATACTCCCGATGATTATATCGGTGAAGTAAGTGGAAACCTGAACCGCCGACGCGGCAAGATCGAAGGCATGCGCAGGTACAGGAAAGGTGCTCAGAAAATCAACGGATTCGTGCCTCTCATGGAGATGTTTGGCTATGCCACACAGCTGAGAAATATATCCAGCGGCAGAGCCAATTACTCCATGGAATTTTTCAGATATATGCCTTTGCCAAAGGGAATTCAGGAAGAGGTTTTGAAAATGTTGGCAGAAAAGAAGAAGAATGAAAAGAGATAATTTACTTGTTATGCTATTTCTCTGCTACTCTATAAATGATGAATGATGCCAAATCAACTCTGGAATCGTAATTTTACGTTGCTGACGTTTTCCAACTTTTTTATGTGCAGCGCTTACTATTCATTGATCTCAACATTGCCGGTTTATATTTCCACTGAATTGCATTCCCCGAAAAGTGTTGTCGGACTGGTTCTTTCTTCATATATTGTGGCTGCCGTTCTGATTCGCCCTTTTACCGGCTTTGGGCTGGATAAATATGGAAGAAAAAAGATTTTCCTGCTCGCCTTGCTATTCTATGCGCTGGTTTTTAATGGTTATATTTTTGCCTGGACCGTTTTAGTGATGATACTAGTCAGGTTTACCCATGGACTTACCTGGGGAATGACAACTACCTCAAATTCAACGATTGCAATAGATATTATTCCATCAACCAAACGCGGTGAGGGAATGGGTTATTTCGGGATCTCTACTACACTCGGGATGGCCCTGGGCCCAGTTATTGGTTCATTTATTCTTCAGCATGGTGGCTATAATGCCATGTTCATTGCCGGCTTGATAATCAGCCTGATCAGTATGGCAATGGCTGCTTCTATGCGATTCCCTTTGATGGTTCCTTCAAAATCCATGGAATTAAAGTTCTCTACCTTATTCGAAACCACCACTTTTCTTCCTTCTTTAAATCTTCTGCTTATCATGATTACCTATGGTGGGTTGATCTCTTTTGTTGCACTCTATGGCCGTGAACTTGGTATACACAACCCCTCAGGCTTCTTCCTTATATATGCCACTGGAATTATCGGCGCCCGGTTTACTTCCGGAAAATTTTTCGACCATCATGGTCCTAAAGTGATTATTCTCGTCTGTATTTCATTACTAATCATAGGATTCCCATTTCTTGCCTTGATACAAAATTCGTTTGGTTTCTATAGTGCAGCCGTTATTCTTGGCTTCGGTAACGGGGTAGTTTTTCCCACTTTTCAAGCCATGACCAATAATATGGTTCCCTCTAATCGGCGTGGAGCAGCTAATTCAACAATTTTTACTTCAGTCGATATCGGAATGGGTCTTGGTATGATAATAGTTGGAAGCATTGCACAACAATTTTCTATTTCTGCCGCTTTTGTAGTGTGTTCCGGAATCTGTATAGTTGCTCTTATTTTCTTTATCCTCTATACCGTCGGATACTATGAGAAGAATAAAACACGTTGGCAGACGTAAGTTGTTGTAAATTTGTAGATTGATGGTTGTTGGATGATGGAAAATATTGCAATAGAAGAAAAAGACAAATTGACCAAAGCCTATGTTCTCGCTGGTGAATATTACCGTAAGGAGAAGAAGCCTGAATTGACTCCGGCTTTAAAGGAGTTGGAAGAAATCCTCTGTACTGAACTGAATCTTTCCTATGAAACAGCCCTGGCAATCTTTCTGAAAGATCTTATACCCAGCGAACTATCCGAAGAACAGGTCATCAAAGAATTTGGGAAACCAGTCATAAAGCTTATCACCGGACTGCAGAAGATTGACCGAATGGACACGGGAAAATATACCTCCAATACAGAGAACTTTATCAAGTTGTTGTTGACCATTTCAGATGATATCCAGGTAATCCTCATCTCTCTCGGCCAACGTCTTCAGGATATGCGTCATATACTTGAACTACCTGTCGAAAAACAAATCCGTATTGCTGGTGAAACTTCTTTGCTCTATGTTCCTTTAGCTCATCGTATCGGACTTTATCGCATCAAGACAGAGCTTGA
>JBEKQA010000030.1:0-22397 GCA_049520195.1 Bacteroidales bacterium | reverse complement strand
GTGAACGAGATGATGAAAGAATATCCTTTGTTTGCATACTAATCATTAAGATTTCAATCGGGGATTTTAATATGAAAAGACTGTACCTTGTCCGGCATGCAAAATCTTCCTGGAATGAAGTGGGAGGATCTGACATGGAACGCCCGCTGCTGGAAAAAGGGATTAAAAGGACTAAGAAGGTCATTAATTACCTTATTGAAAATGGGGTTAAGATCGACAAAATAATCTCAAGTCCTGCCGAACGGGCTTTTCAAACTGCAATATTGGTAGCCAGGGGATTAGGTTACCCGGAAGATAAGATCCAGGTTGATCGAAAAATCTATGACGGATATTATGACCGCATCCTGGACCTTATCTATGCTACTGACAATGAAGTCAATTCCCTGATGATATTCGGACACAATCCGACCATCACCCACCTTGCTAATCTTTTCCTGCATCCGGGAGTCGAGCTGCTGCCCACAACCGGAACAGTCTGTATAGCTTTTGATACTGACAAGTGGGAATCCATCCCCTCGGTGGAACCGGTAAATGAGTTTATCATCTTTCCAAAATTGCTGAAATAGCTATGAGAAAGGTTGAAAAAATAGCGATCATCAACCGTGAGACCAGTTGGCTTCATTTTAATGGACGAGTCCTTCAGGAAGCTGCTGATCAAAGGAATCCACTCATCGAGAGGCTGAAATTCCTAGGAATATTTTCAAATAACAGGGATGAGTTCTTCAGGGTCCGGGTTGCCACGTTGACCCGGATGTTAAAAGTAAACCACTTGCATCGTCCCAACAATTTCAATCCACGTAAAATTCTTAAGGAGATCAATGATATCGTCATTTCCCAGGAAAAAGACTTTATCAGGATTTACCAGGAGATCGTGGATGAACTGCGAACACAGGAAATTTTCATTGTCAACGAAACACAATTGACAGATGAGCAAGGTGTTCTGGTTCGTAAATACTTTCAGGAACAAGTCCGGGTATTTCTTTTCCCGATGATGATCAGTAACCTGAAAGATATGTCATCACTTCGGGATAAATCGATTTATCTTGCAGTCACTTTAAAGAAGAATATAGCTGCGAAAGCAGATTATGCCCTGATCGAGCTCCCTACTAAAACCCTTTCCCGGTTTTTCATCCTTCCGCAATCCGGAAATAAAAAGTTCATCATCCTTCTTGACGATGTCATTCGCTATTGCCTTTCAGATATCTTTTCTGTCTTTGGATATGATACCTTCAGTGCCCATACCGTTAAGTTTACAAGAGATGCCGAACTTGATATCGACACGGATGTATCAAAGAGCTTCCTGGAGATTATGACAGAAAGCCTGAAGCAGCGTAAACGGGGAAATCCGGTCCGTTTTGTCTATGATAATTCCATTCCGGAAGGTCTTCTTAAAACCATTATTAAACGTCTTGATATAGGCAAAGATGACCCTGTCCGTGGAGGCGGGAGGTATCATAACTTTAAGGACTTTATGAATTTCCCCAATCTCGGATCCAAGAGATTGGAATATGAACCATTGCTCCCCCTCAGGCACAAAGACCTTCCTGTGAATACAAGCATCCTGTCTGCCATAAAGATCAAAGACATCATGCTTCATTACCCGTATCAGTCCTTCCAGTATATTATCGACCTGCTGCAGGAGGCATCCATTGATCCAAAGGTCCGGTCAATCAAGATGACTATTTACCGTGCTGCAAAAAACTCCAGCGTGATCAATGCTTTGATTAATGCTGCAAGGAATGGGAAGTATGTGACTGTGTTTATGGAGTTGCAGGCACGTTTTAATGAGGAAGCCAATATCTACTATACTGAACAACTCCAGGAGGAAGGGGTAAAAGTTATCCAGGGGATTCCGGGTTTTAAAGTTCACAGTAAACTGATCCTTATCCGCAGAAAAGAAAATAACAAGGACGTATTTTATGCCAATATCGGAACCGGTAACTATAATGAAGATACTGCCAATGTGTATGCCGATGAAAGCCTGCTTACCTCAAATGAGAAAATAACAGCCGATGTCGCAAACGCCTTTCACCAGATGGAAGCCAATTACCGTCCATTAAAATATAAAACCCTTGTCGTTGCTCCTTTTTTTATGAGGAATCATTTTCTGCACCTCCTGAATACCGAGATCCATAATGCTGCCTGTGGAAAGGACGCCTGGGTCATTATTAAGCTGAATAACCTGGTGGATGAAGCTATCATCAAGAAGCTCTATAAGGCAAGTCAGGCAGGGGTCCATATAAAACTCATAATCAGGGGCATTTGTGTACTTGTTCCCGGGAAACCAGGCCTGAGTGAGAATATTGAAGCCATTAGCATCGTTGACCGTTTTCTTGAACACTCCCGGGTCTTGATTTTTGCTAATGACGGTGATCCTCTATATTTTATCACCTCGGCCGACTGGATGGTCAGAAATTTCGATAATCGTATTGAGGTTGCCTGCCCTATTTTCAATAAGGATATCCAGCAGGAACTTATTGATATGATTAACATTCAGCTTAAGGACAATGTAAAAGCAAGAATCCTGGGACCGGGTGAAGCAAATAAATACAAGAAAAACGGGAAAACACAAATCCGTTCACAGATTGAAACATACAATTACTTTAAAAAGAAGTTGTTAAGTAATAATTGATAATTCTCCAAGGTGCTAAAAAAGATATTAAAGATATTCTTTAATAAATACACAATAACACTACTACTGTTCGGTGTATGGATGATGTTCTTCGATAACAGCAGCTTGCTGAATCGAATGAAATTCAAGGAGAAACTTAATACCCTGAAACAGGAAAAACGTGCTTACCTGAACGAGATTAAAAACGACTCCATTCTTACTGAAAAACTTCTTTCCGATACACTGGAAATGGAGAAATTTGCCAGGGAAAATTATCTGATGAAAAAAGATAAAGAAGATGTTTTCCTTTTGATAGATACTACTGTGGATCGACATCCATGACCAGCTTCACCTGGCTATATTCCCGAAGCTTGCTGAATTCCTCTATTTCCTTCATAAGTTTCATTTTAATTTCGGTTTGAGAAACTGAACGTTCAATCTTCACAATGATCTGTTTCAGGTAGTAATTCATGATCCTTGAGACAAGCGGATATTCGGGACCCAAAACCCGGTTCCCGAATAAAATTCTTAACCTCCTGGCTAATTCATTCGAGGCTTTATTCAATTCATCCTGGTTTTTATGTTTGAGCTTGATCAATATAAGACGGTAGAAAGGAGGATATTTAAACTTTCTCCTGTCAACCAACTGCTGCTCATACATCGACTTATAGTCATGATTAACAACATCACGAATGACCGGGTGTGATGGTTTGTAAGTCTGAATTATCACACGCCCCCGCCTGTTCCTCCTGCCTGACCGTCCGCTGACCTGGGCCATCAACTGATAGCTTCGTTCTGCAGAGCGGAAATCAGGAAAACCAAGCAAGTTATCGGCATTCAATATGCTGACTGTACTAACGTTCTCAAAATCAAGTCCCTTAGTTACCATTTGAGTGCCGACAAGAATATCTATCTTCCTCTCTTCAAGATCATTGATGATCTTTTGATGAGAAAGTCGTGTTCGGGTCGTATCCAGATCCATCCTTGCAATCCTGGCTTTGGGAAACAATAGCGATAATTCTTCTTCCACTTTTTCAGTTCCGAACCCTTTCATTTTTAAGGATATACCTTTGCATTCCGGACACTTCTCAGGTATGAAGGTCGTATATCCGCAATAATGACATCGTAATTGGTTATTTTGCTTATGATAAACCAGCGTCACATCGCAATTACGGCAAACCGGCATCCATCCACAGGATTCGCATTCAAGCCTGAGTGAAAAGCCCCTCCTGTTTTGAAAAATGATCGCCTGTTCTCCTTTTGCAAGAATATCTTCAAGTTGTTTGACCAGAACTGAGGTAAAATGCGATTTCATTTTCTTGAACCTGATTTCATCTCTAAGGTCTACTACATCAATTTCAGGCATCTCCATATTCCCATAGCGCTCAGACATCTCAACAAGTGCATATTTCCCCTCCTGGCAATTGTAATAACTTTCAATGGAGGGAGTCGCTGAACCAAGGATTGTCTTTGCTTTATGAAGATGGGCCAGGTACAATGCCGCATCCCGCCCGTTGTATCTCGGAGAAGGTTCATATTGCTTGAAGGATGAATCGTGTTCTTCATCCACAATCACCAATCCAAGATCTGAAAAGGGAAGAAAGACAGCAGATCTGGCTCCGAGAATAATATCATAGGATGAATTACTGGCAATATCCTGCTTCCCGTGTTTCAGCACTTTGTTCCAGATCTCTACCCGTTCATTTTCATTGAACCGTGAATGATATACACCCACCTTCTCCCCGAAATATTTCTTCAGCCGGCTTATGGTCTGGGTCGTCAACGCAATCTCGGGCAGTAAGTACAACACCTGTTTCCCCTGGTCGAGAGTCTCTTTTATGTATTTTATATAAAGTTCGGTTTTTCCACTCGAGGTAACGCCATGCAGCAGGACTACATCTTTTGCAATAAATTCTTTATGTAGTTGATCGAATGCTTGCTGCTGAAAATCAACCAGGTCAATAGAACTGACCGGGGTCGTCTCTCCACCTTCATCCAGGCGGCTGACTATCTTCTCGTGAACATTAAATACTCCTTTGGAAATAAGCCCTTCAAGGACGGGCGCAGTGGCTTTGACGCTTTTTAGTAATTCAGTGCGACTGACTTCACCGGATTTTTGCCTGGAGAGCACCAGGAATGACATTAAAAGTTCAAGCTGCTTTTTGGCCTTCTTCTCCAATTGGGCAAAGAGATCCTCGAATTTTGCTTCATCGGAATATTCTTCACTAAGACTGATGAAAGCTTCTTTCCTGGGTTTGAATTTCACCGGAAGCTTTTCTTCCATTAGAATAATTCCTTTTTCAAGCATTGTCTTAAGGAGGGGTATTACTTTCATCTGCCCGATGATCTTGGCAACTTCTGAAACCTCGATGGCCCGACGATTGTACAATGCTTCAAGAAGAAGATGTTCTTTCTCATTCATCTCCTCCCCGTGTGACTCAAAATCAGGATTCAGAATGACTTTTGATTCACTGGCCAGCTTGAAAGCAGACGGTAGTGCTGCATTCATGACCTCTCCGGGATGGCAAAGGTAGTAAGTGGCAATCCAGTTCCAGAACTTTAACTGTAATGGCTGGATGACAGGAACCTCATCCAGCACGGAAAGGATCTCCTTGACTTCACGACCCTCCGGTTTGCGATTGTGTAACTCAACAACCAGCGCTGTATAGATTTTCCTCTTCCCGAATTGTACAACCACTCGCATACCTTCCACGATTTTCCCAGCCAGTCCCTCAGGAATGACATACGTGAAAGTGCTTACAGGTAAAGGTAACAGCACTTCAGCATACCTGGATATCTGATCCAATGTGATAAATGGTTAACTGTCTATAATGCTAAAATGCGCGACATCTCAAGCATCTGAAGATTGATGTCTTTATGGTGCTTGATGGCCTTTTCAAAAGGTGTAAAAGATATTTTATTATTGACGATTCCTACCATCACTCCTTTTTGCCCATCCAGCAGGGCATTTACTGCCTCGTAACCAAGTGTGCTGGCAAGTACCCGGTCGTATGCACTGGGAGAGCCTCCCCGCTGAACATGGCCCAAAACAGTGACCCTCGTATCCATCTCGGGAAGTTTTTCTTTCACTTTTTTGGCAACTGCATAAGCCCCGCCAAAGTCATCTCCCTCAGCAACAATCACAAGTCCTGATGTTTTGTTCTTGCGCCAGTCGTGCTTTAGCAATCGTGTGAGATTGTCAATATATGTTGTTGTCTCAGGAACAAGGATGAACTCCGCACCTACCGCAACCCCGCTTCGTAGCGCTATAAATCCTGCATCACGACCCATAACCTCAATGAAGAACAACCGCTCATGAGAGTTTGCAGTGTCCCGGATCTTATCACAGGCATCAACAACAGTGTTAATTGCAGTATCATAACCTATCGTGGCATCCGTCCCGTAAAGGTCATCATCAATGGTTCCGGGTAATCCGATAATGGGGAAGTCATTTTCCGCATCAAAAACATGGGCTCCTGTAAAAGTTCCGTTTCCCCCGATAGCGATCAACCCGTCAATATTGGCCTGCTTGAGATTTCTGTAAGCAGTGTCACGACCTTCACGCTCCATAAACCGCTGACTGCGCGCTGTTTTCAGTATCGTCCCTCCTCTTTGAATGATATTCGACACCGAATGACTGAACATTTGTTCAAATTGGCCGTCTATCAAGCCCTCATATCCACGGTAGATCCCAATCACCTCTACATCGTGAAATATTGCTGTACGTACAACTGCCCTGATGGCAGCATTCATCCCCGAGGAATCTCCACCCGAAGTGAGAACTCCTATTCTATTGATTCTTGCCATGTTTCATCATTTTTAAAGATACAAAAGTACCAAATTTATTCATCTTTATCTTTAAGTAAATATTAACAAGCTGAATGTGTAGAACGGAATTTGTAATTAATAGTGACAAAGTAACAGAGCGAAATCGTGAAATAGCGAAATGGCGAAATTTATCGTAGTGCTGAGCGGAATTTTTTCCGCGTTACGTGTCACGTGTCACGCGTCACGATCTTCCCGCCTCATGAAATTTTCGTGAAGAAAATCGAGGAATGAGCGTTAAGAATTTCGGGCTGTTTGAGGAACGAAGTGACGAGTTCCCGAAATTTAGCGAATGACAATGATTTTTAGAAAATTTCGTGCAGCGGGAAAAAGAGTTTTCTTTCGTTCTTTCTTTTGCTCACAAAAGAAAGAACATTAATGCCACAATACTTCAGAACGTCAAATATGTAGTTGGAACTGTGTACTCCTAAAATAAGTTAAAACAAACTGCTATGGATTAGCATTAATATATTCCCTATTTTTGAATTACAAAAAATTACTCTTCCATGAAATCCCATAAAGACATCTACACAAACCCAATATAAAAATATCCCTCATCCACACCCCATTAACAGTTGATTCAAAATCATTTACAAATGAAATTTCAATTAATATTATTATTAATCTGCATTCTCACTTTCAGATTATTGGCAGAAAACCCCACGGCAATCGCAGAAGGCAATAATAAATTTGCCTTTAAACTGTACAATGAACTGAAGAATAAGAGTGATAAAAACATCATCTATTCCCCATTCAGCATCTCTACTGCTTTGGCTATGGTTTATGCCGGTGCGAGAAATGAAACGGCTGACCAGATAAGACAAGTAATGAATTTTCAACCCGGAGAACAGTTCAATCTTGAATACAAGAACTTTTTAAAAACCTTGTCAGATAGTTCTCAAAATCATATAAAACTGAATATTGCCAATGGATTATGGGTTCAGGAGAACTTTAATTTTTATGATAGCTACCTGGGTCTGGTAACAACAAATTATGATTCAGAATTAAAACGAGTCGATTTTATTAATAAAGATGCAAGAGAAAGAGCAACGGTGGATATCAATACCTGGATAGAACATAAAACAAATGGTAAAATAAGAGATATACTGGACCGGAATAGTTTAGACTCTTTTACCAGGATGGTGCTTGTGAATGCAATCTATTTTTATGGTGACTGGGCGCAACCGTTTCAACAAGAATTTACTCACCCGCAGGATTTCTTTCTTTCAGAACAATCACACGTTAATGTGCCATTTGTAAATAGAATAGCAAGATATAATTATTATGAGGATTCAACGATCAAAGCCATTGAAATTCCGTATAAGGATAATAAAGCATCAATGCTGATCTTCCTCCCGAACGACAGGAATGGAATTGCCGGATTTGACATGTTGTTTGATTATAAATATTATGTGAAAGTCATTGATAATCTTCAGTCAAATGAAGTCAGCCTGGCCTTTCCAAAATTTACGACGACTTATCATAAGGAGTTAGAAGATATCCTGCCAAACATGGGGATGCCACTTGCGTTTTCACCTCTTAACGCTGATTTTTCTGGCATGTGTGATATACGGGAACACCTTTATATTAAGAAAGTTATTCATCAGGCCTTTATCAAAGTAACTGAAGAAGGGACCGAAGCGGCCGCGGCAACCGTGGTTATCATGAAAGCAGGATCTGCAAGGATTATTAATATTAAACATTTTATTGCAGATCATCCGTTCATTTTCCTTATAAAAGATAATACAACGGGTAGCATTTTATTCTTTGGTAAGTTGATGAATCCTAAACAGGAATAAACTTACTTCCTTGTCCTGAAACAGGATTCCACAAAACCGAAAGACGTTGCTTGGTGGGATTTGTAATTCCGCTCAATCCCGACTAAAATCTGCCCGGCGGATAAAAGACTAATTATCTATTCGTTAACCAACACTACGATATCGTCCTTTCGTCGGTCATTCGCCCTGGGTTCGACCATCCTATACCCATCCATCACCCAACCCAAAATCCACATTTTGAACCTCTTAACATCAAAAATGAGAGCTAAATAGCTGTTCTTAACCCAAAATAGACCCGCCTGGGCATACCAGTCCCAAATCAGACTTAAACAATTTAAAGAAAATCTTTGAATTTACTCCCCGGCCTTAACCCTTAACACTTCTTTTCTTTGTCACTCTGTCACTCTGTCACTTCCTTTATAACCCTTAACACTTCTTTTCTTTGTCACTCTGTTACTCTGTCACTCTGTTACTTTCTTATTAACACTAACCGCCTTGAAACGGCACTTCGGCAGTTATTAATGACTCGACTATATTACTAGATTTCTCATTTCTCAACCCTGTCGCCGGTATTTCCTTCTCCATCTCCCATGTTGAAAAGTTCACACTCCTCCTCCTGAGTTCCTCATACCCACTGGTATCAATTCCCTTTATCTTTTTCACCCTGTGCCTCAACATGTAATCCCGGATGGCAAGATTCCATGCATTCTGTAAACCCTTCACCCTCAGTTCGTACTTACACCGCAACGTTGGATCTATCATTACCCTCTTTGCATAAATAGTTGCATCACCGAAAGTTACATTGTTTGCAACCTGCTTCTCACTCCTCTTCCGTCCCTTCTTGTATACCGGGTACCTCGAAGAAACAGTCCGGCCATGGATAACCCTGTAGATTTTATCTTCAAACTTCCCATGGGTATTAAGAAAAATAATATCAGTGACAAAAGCCATTTTGTAAGGGTCCTGGTTTAGCACACAAAGATAAGCACGAAAACCCTTAATTCCTAATATATTCACGATTATTTTAAGACCCTAACATTTTATAAAAAACGTCAGTTTCTATAAGCTTTTACCATAACATCTGTAAAAATCCTGGCAACACTTCAAATTATTTTTATATATAATTCCCAAACTACGATATTTTGAGTCACTAGCATCTTTTTCGCTACTTGCCTGCCGATAGACAGGTTTTGCTATTTCGCCATTTCACTATTTCCCTTTTTGTGTCACGTGTCACGAGTCTACATCTGATGCTGAGCGGAATTTGCAATTCCGCTCGGAATATTGCAGAATTTTTAATTCTGCTCGCTGACGCGTGCCAGCCGTGTAGTTCTTTTTCCTTAAATATTATTATTAATTTCTCCTATTGCAGATCTGAAATATTCTATTTACTTTTATAGCTCACTCACATGAATATATAACTACTGTGAAAAAGGTCTATATCTTACTCTGTTTTTCGTTAATTCCCACTCTCTCATTTCCCCAATGGAGATGGCAGAACCCATTGCCTTGTGGAAATTCCCTGAGTTCAGTTTGTTTTACTAATAGCAATACAGGTTATGCTGTGGGTGAAGCCGGAACCATCCTGAAGACTGTTGATGGAGGAGCAACATGGACAATTTATTCGAGTGGTCCGACTAATTGGTTATGCTCAGTTTATTTTACCGATACCAACACTGGGTACGTGACTGGTAATGATGGATCAGGTGGAATAATTCTAAAAACCAATGATAAAGGAACGACATGGAATACAATATTTAGTGGAGCAGCTAACACATTATTATCAATCTACTTTCCTGATGTCGATACCGGGTATGCTGTTGGTGATTTTGGGACAATTTTAAAAACCACCAATGCCGGTTTAGCTTGGACTACATTGACAAGTGGGACAACAGCAGATTTAAATTCAGTTTTCTTCACTGATGATAATACAGGTTATGCAGTAGGTTATAATGGTAATAATGGGAATGGAACAATCATAAAAACCATCAATGGTGGAACAACCTGGGACACATTATCGAGCGGAACACATCGCCCATTAAATTCAGTTTTTTTTACTGATGCCAATACAGGTTTTGTTGGTGGGAAAGGGGGCGATTTATTGAAAACAATAAATGCAGGAGCAACATGGACAGTAGATACAAATGGATTGGGCCCACACCGTATTTTTGATTCATTTGGCTCAATTTACTTTACTGATGCCAACAATGGCTATATCTCTGATGCCTTTAATAACGTTATATATAAAACCACAAATGCAGGAACAACATGGACTACAATATCAAATGGAATAAATGAAGGATTAAATTCAATCTATTTTCCGGACGCCGATACTGGTTATGCGGTGACTGGGGAGGGGATCATCGTAAAAACCATCAATGCTGGCATAAGTTGGACTTCATTATCGAAAGGAACAACCAATCAATTGTATTCCGTTTATTTCCCCTCTGCCAGTACGGGTTATGCGGTGGGTATTGTCGGTATCATGTTAAAAACTACAGATGGAGGCAAGAACTGGACGACTTTATCACATGTCACTGGTGAATGGCTATTTTCAATGTACTTTACAGATGCCATTACCGGTTATGTTGCAGGAACTTCTGGAACTATTTTGAAAACATTCGATGGAGGCACAAGTTGGAGTATATTATCGAGTGGGACGAGTATGGACTTAACATCTGTTTTCTTCACTGATGCCAATACTGGTTATTGTGTAGGTGGAAATGTAAATTATCAGAATGGATTAATTCTAAAGACCATTGATGCAGGTGTGACATGGACATCAACCCCAGTACCTTATATTTTAAACTCAGTTTACTTTCCTGATTCAAATACGGGATACGCCGTAGGGTCTGTTTCCGATGTTGGTGCTGGAATTATACTAAAAACTACCGATGGAGGTACAACATGGAACGAATTATCGACCAGAGCAGACTATCCTTTATATTCAGTTTACTTTACCGATGCCAATACAGGTTATGTGACAGGCGATATGGGAATTATCATGAAAACCATTGATGGGGGTACGACATGGATGAATCAACAGAGTGGAACAATTGATCTATTTAATTCAGTTTTCTTTCCCACCGCTAATAAAGGTTATGTTGTGGGTTATGGGGATATATTAAAGACTTTGAATGGTGGAATAACCTGGACTAACGATTCGAGTGGAACATGGAATACCCTGAATTCAGTTTTTTTTACAGATTCTACTACCGGTTACGTGGTGGGCAATGGTGGCACAATATTAAAAACCGGCAATGGCGGGGAAACATTTGTTGAAGAGCATAAAATAGCCTCAGATCTCTTCACACTATGGCCTAACCCCACAAAAAACATCATCACAATTACTGGCTCGCTACCGCCACAGAAAGAATTGGGAATAGCTATCTTTAATCTCAAAGGAGAACAAGTATTGACTGAAACATTCAACAATAAGAACAAGATTAAGTTGGATGTAAGCTCATTACCAAAAGGAGCATATCTTGTTAAAATAAGGTCGGATGAGGGGATGGAGGTGAAAAAACTGGTGATTGATTAAGAGTGACACATTTAATGAATCTGGAATTAGGAAAGAAGAATTAGGAAAGAGGAATTATAATTCGCCGCGGCATTCCTAATTCCAGATTCCTACTCCTAATTCCAGATTGAATAAAGTTCCTAATTCCTAATTCTTTTTGTGATCCTATCTTTGATTTCTTTACTTTTATCACCGCTAATCTTAATTGATATTGATGTCCGGACCGGTAAAATTCCCCAAACGACAGGCATGGAAAGATTTCTCGATCCTGATCCTTGTTTTGGGTTTATTAACGCTTCTGTTCCGTTATACCAGGCTGGATATCAGGTTAGAACAGTATTTCTATTCGCCTGATAAAGGTTGGATCTTACAGTACAGACCTTTCTGGGATTTTATTTACCGCTTCGGAATTTTTCCCGGCTATATCATGGCATTTTGCGGATTGATCATGATTTCGGTGTCTTACTGGAATCCCAAATACATTAAATTCAGAAAAGCTTCCCTCGTCCTGGTATTTACGATCATCGTCGGCCCCGGAATAATAGCCAATCTGATATTAAAAGATCATGCCGGCCGGCCAAGACCCAGGGAAATCACAGAGTTTGGAGGTACCGATAAATTCCTCTGTGTCTGTGAATTGGGAAAGAATACCGAAGGAAAATCCTTCCCCTGCGGACATTGTACTATGGGTTTTTATCTTGCCATCCCCTGGCTCTTCTACCGCAACAGAAGGAAAATATTGGCCTGGTCATTTCTGCTTACGGGTATTTCCTATGGATTTCTGATCGGTATTGCAAGGATGATGGCAGGAGGACATTTTGCGAGTGATGTAATTTGGGCAGGCGGTATGACCTGGGGAGTCGCACTTATCGGCTTTTATATTTTCAGACCGGATAAGCCCGTGTCAGTTCCTTCTCTCTCTGAATCCGAGCGAAAAAAGCGGGCCAGATATATAACGATCATTATCGGGATTTTACTTCCGGTAATTACGGTTGGCTTAATGTTGGCAACTCCCTATATCTCAAAGAAATATATTGACATCACCAGGGATCAATTGAAATCGACTCATTGCAGAATTGTTGAACTTGACCTGAAAGATGCCGTGGTGTCCGTGAGTAACGGCCAAAGTTTTCACCTGGACTACAAGGTCAATGCCTTTGGATTCCCCAACAGCAAGATCCGCGGTCTATGGACCCCCGGTGATACCAGTCGCTATATCATCCAGTATATGGGCTGGTTCACGGAAGTAAAGAACGTAATCGATATTACACTCCCTGAAACCGACAGCATATCCTGGTTTATCATTGTCAATCATGGAAAGGTTATCTGTAATCTTAACAATAATTGTAAGACTGACTTGCATATTTCCCTTACTAAGGGAGACATACTGATCCACCCGGCCTCCGATTCTTTAAGCATTATTGGAAACCCGGCAAAGATTTTCGGTAAAACATCCCGGAAACCGCGTTATTCCTCGATAAAAACTTCAGGCATGAAAGGAACATTAATTACATTTGATGTTAAAAATGGTGCTGTAATTATTGAGTGACAAATAGATAATTTCTTATTTCAAAGAAAATTTCTTTCACCATCTCATTGTTAATTCAAATTATATATTACCTTTGGTTCGTTAATTTTAAATTTATATTTGTTATGTCAACAGGTAAAGTAAAGTTTTTCAACGAGAGAAAAGGATTTGGTTTTATCGTAGACGATGAAACTCAAGAGGACATTTTTGTACATGTCAGCGGTTTGATTGACCGAGTCAGGGAAAACGACCAGGTTTCTTTTGATATCACGGAAGACAAACGAGGTAAAAAAGCTATCAATGTAAAAAAAGACTAAACTCTTTTCTACCCATTGTAAAGCAATTAAAAAAGCCATCCAAAAGATGGCTTTTTTTATATCTGAAGACGATTATTACCGGCTATAGCGGCTCGATATGAAGCCTTACCTGAGCATCCAGGTACATATTGATCGATGAAGAAGAAGGAATCTGGCCGCTGGGTGTCGCCAGTACTTCAAGATAATAACTGTTGTTAAACAGAATTGGTTTTATATCAACATTAGGTAATGTCAGATTTACCGTTCTTGAGCTTGGGTCAATATTTGTTGCAGATCCCAGTGTCGTAGGTTGCTGAAAGCTGGTGTCTATAGACCCGAGCATAGTGACTGATGAAAGCCAGTTAAAGGTTGCTTCCGGAGGTGCGGTAATGACCATGGCAAGCCTTGACAGATAGGCTGAAGCAATAATCCCGCTGGGTATATGATTGGCATTGAGAATACTATCAAAATTGATTGACAGCTTGCTTTTCAAAAGCAAAAACTGTGTTCCTTTAAGATCTTTTTGCGAGTATGTAAATGTGACTTTTGGGAAATTATAAACAACATCAAAAGCAGCTAATTTCCCTACCGTACTGCAGGAGAAGAAAGATGTAAATGAACCCAAAATGATGAGACACAGAAACAATATTAACCATGATCGGGTCTTCATAATAAGGTCATTTGTTAAAACAAACTGAAGAAATACCTTCAGTCTATTTATTTAACATCACAGGCATCACAAGCATGAGGATATCCTCCTCCTTATTCTCCGGATTCACTGGAATAAGAATTCCGGCCCTGTTGGGCGCCGACATTTCCAGTCGGACCTCATCAGTATCGATGTTATTAAGCATTTCAATCAGGAACTTCGAATTGAACCCGATCTCAAGGTCATCTCCTTCATAATCACAGGTCAGGCGGTCCTTCGATTCCTTCGAGAAATCAAGGTCTTCGGAAGAAAGAACAAGTTCTTTACCGGAAAGTTTGAACCTGATTTGATGAGTTGATTGATTGGCAAAGATAGCCACACGGCGTATGGTTGTCAGTAAGGCATTCCGGTCAATAGTCAGCTTATTGGGATTATCTGTCGGGATGACAGCATCATAGTTCGGGTATTTCCCGTCTATCAAACGGCATATCAGATGGATATTCTGGAATGAGAAGAATGCATTGGTACGGTTGTATTCTATTCCCACCGGCATATCCTGCCCGGTTATAATGTTCTTCAGAAGATTGAGCGGTTTCTTTGGAAGTATGAAGGAAGCCGATTCATTCGATTTTGCATCAGTTCTTTTGTACTTTACCAGCTTGTGGGCATCGGTGGCAACAAACGTAATGTCCTCCGGTGATAATTCACAGAATACGCCCGATAAAACCAACCGTAATTCATCATTCCCGGTAGCAAAAAGGGTTTTATTGATGGCCTGCGAAAGAATAGATGAAGTCAGTTCTATCGTAGTGGTGCTTTCAAGACTTGGAACTCGCGGATATTCATCGCTTTTATGACCTGCCATCTTGTATTTTCCATCACCGGCTGAGATCTCAATGCCCTGATTTTCATCATTGATCGAAAATGAAACAGGGATATCGGCAAACGTTTTCAGGGTTTCAACAAGTATCTTCGCAGGAATAGCAATACTCCCGTTTTGTAAGGCCTTGTCGGGCTTAATTGTCACACTCATTGTGGTTTCCAGGTCAGAAGAAGTGATTGTCAGCTCATCGTCCTTCAGATCAAAAAGAAAATCATCCAAAATGGGTAATGTGTTACTGGTATTTATCACACCGATAATTGATTGCAGATTTTTTAGTAAAAGGAAACTGGAAACAATGAATTTCATAACAGCTTTATTTTAAGATTAAAATTAATAACTATTCAACCTGAGATGAATCAAAATTTTTGTCAAATATACAATATTTAATTTCTATTTCAAACAAGGATTTCCCTGTTAAAACTTAATGATTTTGTTCCTTATTTTTTCTCCGGAAATCGAATTTGTTCTCTTCTCCTTTAAACAGTCTTCTAATGTTCTTAATGTGAGTCAGAGGGATAAATATCGCAATCAATATCGCAAGGATCATGAGTCCGGGATGTCTCGTCCCCGTTATAAAGATAACTATGAAAGGAAAGGAAATTCCGCCAATAATGGAGGCAAGAGAAACATATCTTGTCAATCCCAGGATTACGATAAACAGTCCTAAAACTATAAGCAGGGCTATAGGATAAAGTGCAATAGCAACACCAGCAAGGGTTCCGACGCCTTTCCCTCCTTTGAAACCGGCAAATACCGGGAAAACATGACCAAGAACGGCAGAAAATCCCATGCATATTCTCACATAAGTTATAAAATCCTCACTCAATCCGTTGTGAGGAAACAGGAATATTATCTGTACCGCCGCCCAGCCCTTGAGAACATCCAGAATAAGTACGGGTATTCCGGCCTTATAGCCCAGAACTCGTATCACATTGGTTGCTCCGGCATTACCACTGCCATGTTGCCTTACATCAGTACCATAGAAAAGCTTACCCACCCACACCGCACTTGGGATAGAACCAATAACATAGGCAAGAATTATTTCGATCAGAATGTAAAAGTTGCTCATATTCATATAAATTTTTAATGGACTGGCAGAATCATTTATTGGGCGGTTTCAAATCTTCGCAGAAAATCTCTTTTTTTTCTGTCTGTTCCAATTGTATATCTGTATCCTTTAATGAGTTTCGCGATTCTCTTCATCTCCGCCGATGACTTTACCCCTGCTTCTACAGCATCATTAAATGTTGAGTTGGAACTCAGCGCCATCATAATATTATTGCGGTAATTAAAGAAATACCAGTCCCCTTTCGTCAGCTCAAAATAAAATGAGAATTCATCCCCGTTCTTCTTCTTCTGAAATTCTATAATACCATTGACAAATTTATTTATCTGGACCTTCCCGATGGAGCCTATAGCTATAGGTCCTGTAGAAACCCAGGATTTATTGAGAGTGTCATAATAAAACTTAACGTCTGCAAGAAAAAGGGTATGAATGAGTTCATCCGGGAACCTTTTAATTTTCCCGACCATCTCCATCTCCGATCTGATCTTGTCAAACTCTTTCTTTCCAAGAATGGTTTTCATGGCTTCGAGATAAGGAGAAGTCGTAAATACAAGTCCTGATAGATTTGTCGTACTGAGTTGTGTTGTAAACTTGGTCATTGCATCTTCCGAAAATGGAAAATTAAGTGTGATTGCAACGTGTGCCTGGGTTGAGTCAGGTATGACGTAGTGATCAATTGTTCCCCATGATTCCATCGCCAGTGCCCCTGAATTCATAGCCAGGTTGAGCTTCCCGCTACCGTGAATCACACAATCTTTCGTGGTCAGCGACAACTTGTTACCCGGCAATGTGGCGTCTTTACGGTTCTCCGTTTGCATGATCCGGTAAGAATTACTCGAGAGTTCATAATCTATCTTGCCGGGCGAAGCAATTATTGTCGAATCACTGAAGGATTTCTTTGGGAAGAAAAAGGCCGAATAGATTTGATTATTAACATTTGAAAACATAATTCCCAATCCAAGTTTCTGGAAATGAATATCTCTCAGCGGATCTTCCAGGGGGATCAATACCTGCTGAGGATTAATTTCACTGGAAAAATAGGTCCAGGCAAGTGGCCTTGAAAAGCAATCCTGGACAGGACGGAAACCACCTTCGAAGGTGAGGTTTCGCTGTGAGGCTCTGAGATTGATGGTTCCCCTGAATTCAAACTCCGGACTTAAAAAGAACCGTGTGGTGTCTAAAATACTTCCCTCGGCAACGGTCTCTCCCGATGTATCAACTGCAATCCTCGTAAAGTTGATTTGCTCTTTGCTCTGATCCCGCTCTATATAGTCATAATAACCATCTCCTGTATATTTCTTTCTTGAGGTAATGCTCACATTACAGTTATACAAATGGTAAAACTTATTGTTAGTGTTGGCGATGAGAGTGGCATTGTGAAAAGGCCTCATTTTAGCTTCCGGATGAATATAAACCTTTCCTGAATCCGGAAAGATAGCAGCATCAGCAACCCTGATGACTTTCACAAATTCTGCACTGATAATATTGGTATTCAGGTCATAGGTCGCCTGTCTAGAGAAAAACCGAAGGGAATCCTGTAATGGGTTGGTTGATACAAATTCGGTGCCGGGAAATTTATAATTGACCAGATTATCATTGCTCATCGTATCTGCCGCATCTGATTCCTGACTTCGCTCGTTGAAAAGACGGATTGAGCGTTCATTGACAAGCCAGTCAAAACGATCCATCGAACAGGCATATTGGTTCACAGGAAAATCAACTCTTGAAATTCCCTTGCTGGATTTGAACTGACCTTTCATCTGATCAAAATCAAAATGGGCAAGGTAATTCCTTGTTGTGATGCTCATTGCCGAAAGATTCACTGACTTTATCCTGAACACATCAACAGTCGCATCAAAGACCCTTCTCTTGAACTCATATAAAAATGCCTGCATCTCCGCATCCCTTATCTTCATGGTCCCCTGCCCTGTCAATCCGGCAGGAGTCAGGTTCATTGTCCCGGCCAGGTGAGACTCACCATTATACATGGCAATATCTCTCTTAATGCTGGCGACTTTAAGAATATCTTTATAGGGTTTCCAGAATTCCCTGACAGTATCCCCTTTCACAGTCGGGCATTCCACCTGTCCTGATAACTCAGTAGTAACAAATGAGTTGGCTACTGTCTCCATTGAATCCGGGAAAAAGATAAAATTATCAGAAAGAGAAGTGGAATTCAGGTATAAAAGCTTTCCGTCTCCTCTGAGTCCCCTGTTACTCATATCAATTTTCGAGAAAAAGGTTCCCTTGCCTCCATAAGCGGGTAATCCACCCACACCGGTATTTGATTCGATCCCAAAGGAATAATCGGGACGAACTTTCAGAGGTTCCCTGATATCCGGGAATACGCCGGAAGAAACTAGTACTCCTTTGAACTGAAGACTGTCTGTTTTAAATGATCCAATGCTCTTTAAAGTAAAAGGATCAACACTGAAATAGAACTTGTCTTTTTTATAAACTCCGTTCCATACCTGCCTTTTCTCCCAGTTCGCATAAGAGACATTTTTACTATGAAATATCGGATAATCCGGAAACTTTTTTAATCCCGATTTATTCTTCGGATCATCTATAAGCAGATCACCGCTGAGGTTAGTAAGGTTTGTGGAAACCTTGACCAATGGATAGGTCTGCGTCTTCGGGTCTTTGGTCCGGCTTCTGACATATACAGACATCGAATCGACAAAGGGCAGGTTCAGTTTGAATTTATCATACTCAAATGAGCTCGCTTTTGTGTAATAATCGAAGAGTCCTGCTTCCACTTTTCCTGAAAAAAGAAAGTCCCCGCCTTTTTTCATGATTACCTGTTCCTTTGACGGATAGATGTATACTTGCTGTGAATCACTAAGGAACACTTTTGCACATCCCTGTATCACAAGATCAAAACTGTCAAGGGTCAGGATCCCATTGCTCTTGCTCGACACGATTGAATTAAATGAAATTACATCATAGTCAATTTTTTTATCTCTTGCTTTAACGTATTCGATCAATTTATCTTTCATCCTGCCCTTCTGATCATCAGGATTATAAAATAAAAAACCCTTGTACGACAAGGTAAGTAACTGAGCTTCTACCTGTTCGGGTGGCCGCTGTATGAAAGTCACAATCTGCTTCAGTGTAAAATCCCGGGTGTTATATTTTTCTGAATACTTCCTGAGCAGATATAACGGGTTAAATTCATCGATTCCCTGGAGTTTATTGTATCGCTGAAGGTCAAAATAGTTTGATGATTCAAAAACAGCCCGGCCTTCCTGGTTAGGGCCTTTCATCATCTCGAAATTCATGCGCGGTTCATTCGTTTTCCAGGTTAGTGATTCACAATAAATTTCGAGCTGATGCCAAGTATCGAACCACGGACTTATCAAAGTGATTCTCTCATCTCGTGTTAAAGTCAATTCTCTCTTCTCATCAATGTACTTCATTGTAAGAATAGAATTGTAGATAGAATCATTCTCATGAAAGATTGTGATAGAGGCTTTCGCAGAATTGATCCGATCGGTTCTGATGACAAACAATTTCGAAAGGATTTTGACAAATTCTTTATTGTTTTTATTGAAGATAAGCTTTGCATCTGATACTTCTGATCCGGTTCCGAGAATTTTTGCCCCCTCCATGGCAAAACCTCCCAGGTAATCAATATTTTTAAAGAGGTTCTTAATGCCAATGGATTTATCATAAGAACTAAAGGTTGGAAAAACAGCTTGATCTTCAGTCACATTCGCCAGAACCTTGTCGCTGAATTTACCAATCAGAGAGAACGGGAAGAATTTTTTATTAAAGAATTCTACAGAGTCAGCTTCCATTTTCGCATATTTCATCTGGATCTGGTAATGCCTTAAATTCGCATAGACCTGGGAGGGCTCCAAACCGGCCCTTTGCCAGTCGACTTTTCCACCATTTCCGATCCATAAAAAGGTCAGAGGATAAAAAACACCATGCGTGTTGAAAATCACAAGGCTGTCCTTGTTCGCGTAACAGACCAGAATTGTCGGGTTAAAGACGATCAGCGGAACAGAATCAAATTTAATATGATAATCCGGAGTGATTATCTTCCATTGAGCACTCTGAGATTTATATACCAGGTTCTCATCAAACAGATAAATGCACTGATCTAAGAATTCAAGAAAATATCGGTTATTCTTATTCTCCTGGAGTTTCTTTAAAACGGTGAACCATTCATAAAAACGATCATCCGGCTGTTCGGAATCCACAAATACATTCAGTGCATTGATATAATTATAAAAATCAGGATAAGGTCGCAGACCTTTTCTTAACATCTGATTACCTACCGAATAAATGAGCTTCTTCTTTGAAGGATCATATTTCTCCGAAATCCACTTTTTACCGAATTCCTTCATCAGGGTCTCGCTCATTCTCAATTCATTGGCAACAAGTGGTGAAAAAACACTATTGAGCTCTCCAATGAATTTAGTGGAATCGCCGGAAAAATGATCTATCCTTTGTGGTTTGGCAAGTTCAGGAAACAGAATAAATAGAACCGGCATCCATAAATAGAACGCCGACCTCCGGATTGAATGCATTATTTTGAAAATCGGGCCGCGATCCATCGGTTTTTTATAAGGACTCGATCGAATACGAATTCAAATGATTCAGCGGTTTTACGAAGAATCTCAAGGTCCTCTTCATAAAACCCACTTAATAGTAAATTACCTGTCTTTAAGCTTTTTGAATACTCTGGGATATGCGTGAGCAGAACATTCCTGTTAATATTTGCAAGAATGATATCGTAACCTGATCCTGCATCACTGACGTCTCCCAACTTTACGGTCATTGGCAACGAATAATTTCTTTCCTTATTTTCCAGTGCATTGCTGAAAGCCCAGATATCATTATCAATGGCAATAACTTCTGACGCTCCCATCTTGCAGGCCAGTATTGCCAGGATTCCTGTACCACAACCTATATCCAGCACCTTCTTGTTCTGGAAATCCATTTTCATCATCATCTCGATCATCATGGCTGTTGTTTCATGATGGGCAGTTCCAAATGACATCTTTGGCTCTATGATGAGTTCAAAAGGATAATCCGGTCGTGGAGCATGAAAAGGGGCACGGATAAAACATTTTCCTGCAATGAGTACCGGCTCGAAGCTCTTTTCCCATTCCGCATTCCAATTTTGGTCAGGGATCCGTTTCTCTGTATAACGAGCTTCTAGTTGACTACAGATATTTCCAACCTTCTCGGGAACATATTTATCAGCCACAATATATGCAAGTAATTCATTCTCCTTCTCTGCAAAACCTTCGAAATTCTCTTCTGCAAGCAGTGAAATAAGGATCTCACGCTTTTCTTCTTTAGCAGGATAAATCCGTAATTCGATGTAATCCATTTCAGAAGGAAGTTACAATCTTTAAAAATTCATCAGTCTTCAGTGATGCCCCACCGATGAGACCACCATCCACATCTTCCTGTGAAAAAAGCTCACGGGCATTTGATGAATTACAGCTTCCGCCATATAAAATAGTTGTTTCTGCGGCCAGGCTCATTCCGTATCGATTCTTTATCTCCTCCCGAATATAAGCATGCATCTCCTGAGCCTGTCCTGGCGTCGCATTGACACCGGTACCAATAGCCCACACAGGCTCGTATGCAATAATAACTTGCTCAAATTGTTCATCAGTAAGGTGAAATAATGATTCGTCCAGTTGTTTTTTGACGACTTCAAAATGCTTGCCAGCTTCTCTTTCAGCAAGGACTTCCCCACAGCAGAAAATCGGCCGTATTCCATTTCGTAAAGCAGCATCCAGCTTTTTCGCTAATAAAAGATGATCTTCTCCATAGTATTTTCTTCTTTCTGAATGGCCTATTATACAATATTCTACTTCCATAGATGCCAGCATAATTCCTGATATCTCGCCCGTATAAGCCCCCTCGTCATTTTCATTTATATTCTGGGCACCAACACTGAATACAGAGTCTTCTGCAATATCTGTGGCCATTTCTAAATATACATAAGGAGGGCACAAAATCACGTCCTGGTGAACTGTGTCCATAGACTCAAGTTTATCAGCAATTTCAGCTATCAATTCTTCGGCATCCGGAAATGATTTATTCATCTTCCAGTTTCCGGCAACAATTTTCCTTCTCATATTCTGATTAATTAGTTTCTAATTTATTCTTTTGCAGAGCTGCTTTCTAATCCAGCCTAGCCCTCTTTTTCCATATTCATCATTAAATAAACTCATTGTCCCTGCTTCTTATTGCACCCTCACCCTCGGATCGA
>JBEKQA010000029.1:0-22424 GCA_049520195.1 Bacteroidales bacterium | reverse complement strand
CATCCCGGATAATGCCGGAGCCTACCTGATGTCACAGGGTAGGATTGACCTGATATTAGTCGGAGCCGACAGGATTGCCATTAACGGGGATACGGCAAACAAGATTGGGACGCTGGAAAAGGCTATTGTTGCTAAAGAGTACAACATCCCTTTCTATATTGCCGCTCCCACATCAACCATTGATATAAGTTGTCAGACAGGAAACGATATCATAATCGAAGAAAGAAGTCCTGATGAGATGCTATTCCAGGAAGGACCGGGAGAAGACGGAAAAATCCATAAAATTCTTGTATGCTCTCCGGGATCATCCGCCTTGAATCCGGCATTCGATGTAACCCCGGCTAAATATATTACCGGGATCATAACTGAAAAAGGAATTATCAATCCATGTGAAGTAAATATTACCAACCTCTTAAAATCATAATTATGAAACTACGCAAGACTTTCGGAATATTGCTTGTAGCGGCTTTATTCCTGGTATCCCTTGCCATTTCTGCCCAACAGAAAAAAGAAGGAGCCTCGGGTGATGTAAAATCCGGGACAGAGAAGAAGGAAAAGGTCGAAAAGAAAGAAAAGGCCGAAAAGAAAGAGAAAGCAGAGAAGAAAGAAAAGGAAGAAAAGAAAGACAGTACCATGAATTCAGGCCTTGTCAGCGGCCTGAAATTAAGAAGCATCGGTCCTGCTTTCACATCCGGCAGAATAGCCGATTTTGCCATCAATCCGAAAAACCATGATGAATGGTATATAGCCGTGGCCTCAGGTCATATCTGGAAGACAATCAATAACGGTACCACTTTCGAACCCGTTTTTGACAATTATGGCGCCTATTCGATGGGTACCGTAGTTATTGATCCTTGCAATACCAACGTTGTCTGGGCAGGTACAGGGGAGCGTAATTCCCAGCGTGCATTAGGATACGGAGATGGAGTTTATAAAAGCATTGACGGCGGAAAGAGCTGGAAGAACATGGGATTGAAAGACTCCCGCCAGATCGGGGGCATTGTTATCGACCCGCGTAATGACGAAGTCATTTACGTTGGTGCAGAGGGCTCGGTTTGGGGGCCTGGTGGGGATCGCGGATTGTACAAAACTACGGATGGAGGGAAAACTTGGAAAAAAGTGCTGGAGATTAGTGAAAACACAGGGGTTAAGAATGTCATTATGGATCCGAGAAACCCGGATATTTTGTACGTTTCTGCCGAGCAACGGAGACGTCACGTCTTCACCAAGATAGGGGGCGGACCCGAATCGGCTATCTATAAAACTATAAATGCCGGAGAAACTTGGGATAAACTGACCTCAGGACTGCCATCGGTCGATATGGGCGGCATGGGATTGGCCATTTCACCTGTAAATCCGGATGTAATTTATGCCATTATAGAGGCGGCCGATGATGCCAGCGGGTTATACCGCTCCACAAACCGGGGTGCCTCCTGGCAGAAGATGAGTGGACATGTTTCTCAGGGTCAATATTTTAACCGGATATTTTGCGATCCAAAGAATGTAGATAAGATTTATTCAATGGAAACCGTTTCACAGGTTTCTGAAGATGGCGGAAAGACCTGGAAACCAATAGGCAATAATAAACGTCATGTCGATGATCACGCCATGTGGATAGACCCGGAATGCACTCAGCATTTCTTCATTGGAGGAGATGGGGGTGCCTATGAAACTTTCGACGGCGGTAAAGAATTCATTTTCAAATCAAATCTTCCGGTAACCCAGTTTTACCGGGTACAAGTCGATAATTCTCTTCCATTTTACTATGTTTACGGTGGTACCCAGGATAATAATTCAGTAGGCGGGCCTTCAAGGTCAATAAGAGGAGAAGGTGTTCTGACTGATGACTGGTTCATAACCAGTGGCGGCGACGGATTCTGGTCGCAGATAGATCCGAAAGATCCGGATATTGTCTATGCAGAATCGCAATATGGAGGAATGGACAGATACGACCGGAAAAGCGGTGAGATGCTTGATATCCGTCCGGAACCCCGGGAAGGGGAAGACAGTTACAAATGGAACTGGAATACCCCTCTGATCATCAGTCCGTTTTCGCATACACGTCTCTATTGCGCTGCCAATAAAGTCTTCCGGAGTGACGACCGTGGCAACACCTGGCAGGTAATCAGTGACGACCTTACGACAAAGCTCGACCGTAATACCTGGCCTGTGATGGGGAAATTCTGGAGTATCGATGCAGTTCAGAAAGATGTGTCCACCTCTCTTTACGGAACCATTGTTTCTCTTGCCGAATCACCTGTGAAAGAAAATCTTCTTTATACGGGGACCGATGACGGTCTCATCCAGTTAACCGAAGATGCCGGCAAGAGCTGGAATAAGCTATCCTCATTCCCTGGAATTCCTGAAAACACTTACGTAAGCTGTATCCTGCCTTCGCGCTTTGATGCAAATACCGTATTCGCGTCCTTTGATAATATCCTGCGGGATGATTTTAAGCCTTACCTGTTAAAAAGCACGGATAAAGGGAAAAGCTGGACTTCGATTTCAGGAGACCTGCCTTCCAATGGTACCGTTCATAGTATACAGCAGGATTTCATGAATCCTGATCTTCTTTTTGCAGGGACTGAATTTGGTTTGTTTTTTACTGTTGATGGCGGTAAAAAATGGATTCAGCTAAAATCAGGTCTTCCGACAATACCCGTGAGGGATATCATTTTCCAGGAAAGAGAGAATGATCTTGTCATCGCTACTTTCGGAAGAGGCTTTTATATCCTTGATGATTATTCACCACTCAGGACCATCAGCAAAGAGAACCTTGATAAGGAAGCTTATCTCTGTCCTGTAAAGGATGCCTTGATGTATATCCCCAGAGATGGGAAGGAGAGCCAGGGGTCAATGGTTTATGTAGCCAAGAATCCCGATTTTGGTGCTATCTTCACCTATTATCTGAAAGAGGTTCCAAAAACCCTCAAAGAGAAAAGACAGGAAAAAGAGAAAGAATTGTTCAAGAAAGGCGAGCCGATACCTCAACCCTCAGATGCCGATCTTCGTGCAGAGAAGAATGAAATCCCTCCCTATCTTACCTTAATTATCTCGGATGTGAACGGAAATGTTGTCAGGACGATAAAAAAGAGCCCGTCGAAAGGCCTCAACAGGGTAAACTGGGATCTTCGTTACCAGGCAACTCATTCTATTGAACAGGCAGACAAGTTTGATCCTTTGAAAGACAACGGAAGCGGAATTTTTGCTATGCCTGGGAAGTATAGCGTTACGATGTCAATGACTGCTGCCGGTGAAACAAAAGTGGTTGCCGGCCCAGTTGATTTTAATGCTGTTGTTCTTAATAATACGACATTGCCAGCATCAGACCGTGCTGCTCTCGTGGAATTCCATAAAAAAATTGCTGAGATGGCGCGGGTCATGCAGGGTACGGAAGAATATGCCGAATTGCTGAATAAAAATGTCAATGATATCCTGGCATCCCTCAACAGCACTCCGCAGGCCATGCCGGAACTGAAGAAAAAAGCGATGGAATTGCACGTCCAACTGGATGAGATCCTGAATACAAAATTTAACCGCAGGACCAATAAGCCAAGCCTGGAAGAAAATCCACCTGCTCCGGTTCCTTTAAACCTGAGGCTTGAAAAGATAGCTTACACAACATGGCAATCAACATCGCAACCTACACAGTTACAGCTGGATGCCTACAAAATCCTAAAAGATGAATTCCCGCCGTTTTATGAACAGGTGAAGCATATCGGAACTGTTGATCTGCCTGAGCTGATAAAACAGATAGACAAACTGAATGCACCTCCGGTTCCTGGTTATTTGCCGGAATACAATAAATAGCGAAATAGTGAAATAGCGAAATTTATCGTAGTGCTCTGCTGGCGAGCGTTTGTAACGCGTGCCGACGAATTTACGTGATGCGAGTTTTTTCTATATTGGATACTTTTAAAATTATTCCTGATCCTTGCATTGTTACGGTTTTTTTATTATGTTTGTAGCTAATTTAAACCCCATTCAACATGGCTGTATCATTTAACAATTTGATAACCATATACTTTTCAGGCAGAGTTGGAGATATTATTATCAAGAATTACGGAGGGAAGTCGGTCATGACCAAGCGGCCTGATTGTTCTAAAGTAATCAGGAGCGCAAGGCAACTGGAGAATAATGACTTGTTTAGGAAGGCGGTCAAGTTTGGCCAGTATGCTATAAAGACTCCGGAGCTGGTTGAAATTTATACGAAAAAGAAGAAAAGCAATCAGAGTGCCTATAATGCTGCTGTCTCAGATTTTCTGTTAAATCCGAAGGTTGAAGCTATTGACATAGGCGGATACATTGGAGTTCAAGGGAATAAGATAGGGATAAGGGCCTGGGATAAGGACAAGGTGGAATCGGTTAGTGTGGTGATATTGAATAAGATGGCTCAGGTCATCGAGAAAGGGGCTGCTGTTGCGAGGCCACTTTCGGGAGGAAGGGAGTGGGATTATACAGCGACGGTTGAGAATGTTGATTATAAATCCTGCCGGATCCTTGTCCGGGTAAAGGATCGCCCGGGCAATGTAGTTGAGGCTGAGGTTGATGTAGGCGGAACATAGAAAGCCGTAACACAAGACGCATTACGTGGCCATTCAAGTAAATTTCCGACATTATTTCTTTAAAAGTCAATTAACTGGCATGGAAGAGGTACATCCATAGAGGAAATTTTTGTGTTAAATCGATCTCCAAATTCCCGATTCCTACTCCTAATTCCAGATTCGTCTTTCCTAATTCCAGATTCAATCTTTTTTTTCCCATTTCCACACTCCTCTCTTTATCATTCCTATATCATTCCTATATCGAAACCATAGTCTTTGTTCGTTCTTCCTTCGTTTGTTATTCGTTCATCCTTCGTATTAGAAATAAGTTAACTATACCGACGAAATAAGGATCGAATAATGATGAATCTCATTTTCAAGTGTAGTGACAGGTCGCGACCTATATCTTCTTATTCCCGCCTCATGAAATTTGTGTATAGAAAATCGAGGAACGAGCGTAAAGAATTTCGGGCTGTTTGAGGAACGAAGTGACGAGTTCCCGAAATTTAGCGAGAAACGATGATTTTTAACAAATTTCGTGCAGCGGTGATCTTTCTTTCGTACTTTCTTTGGATGGTAGCCAAAGAAAGTACTTTAATGCCACAAAATTTCTAGAACGTCAAATACCTAGTAACGGAATAATAGCTGTGACATAATGAGTGAAAAAGGCATATGAATAAAATATGTTTAACTGAACGAGAAATAATCCGATACTTTCTTGGTGATGTACCGGATCTGCCTGTCTTTCAATGAGTAAAAAAAGGAAGCCGGACAATACAGGCCGCAAAACGGTTCGTATTGGGTAACTCCCTCCCATCCATGCTTATCCTTGAAATAAGGGCTGGAGTGCAAAGGCAGATAATGAAAGACGGCCTGTATTCCATGCTCCCAAGTGGATAATGAGGTCTGTTGAAGACTATCTTCATCCTGATATTATTGATTAATCGTGAAATTTAAGATGCATGCAAGTTTAGACGATTTCATTATTTTTGTACGAAATTAATGTAATTCTTTATCAATAAGACTGTGCCGCAAAAAAGAAGTTATTTCCAGGACATCATCAGCGTTTTTGGCAGTAACGTTGCAGTCACTATTGGTAGTCTGCTGATCGGCATTATCCTGTCACGTGTACTTGGAGCTGCAGGGTACGGGCAATATTCTTCTACAATCGTTGTTCCTATGATCGTGATTGGTCTCACGCAGCTTGGGGTCAGAAGGTCGACGATGTATCATCTGGGGGCCGGCAAAGATTCAGAAGACCATATTGTATCAGCTACTTTCATCCTTCTTCTACTTACAAGTCTTCTAACCATCATCATTTCAGGACTTGTTTTCGTTTTCTCGGAATCGAAATTCAATTCGGTGAATGTTATAATTGTCATGCTGACAATACCTTTCGTTCTTTGCAATGTATTCGCAGGAGGAGTTTTTCTTGGGAAGTATGAGATTTTAAGAGCCAATATACTCAATGCAGGGCCAACCCTGGCCAATCTGGTATTTGTTATCGTCCTTGTTTGGATCTTCAGGCTTTCTGTGACCGGCGCTTTTATTGCGCTGCTTTTAGGGAATATCGTTATGTCGGGTTTTGTGTTCTACATCATCCGGAAATCTTATCATATCACATGGAAGTATCATGAAGGAATCATGAAAAGCATGGTACGGCTGGGGGCGGTATTTTCACTCTCAATTTTTATCATGCAATTGAATTACCGGGTTGATATTCTTCTTTTAAAACGTCTTTCCACGTTTGAACAGATTGGGCTCTATTCTTTGGCAACCCAGATTGCTGAACAACTCTGGCATATTCCTTATGCTATCGAGGCAATCGTACTTACGCGAAGTGCGGGAACTACTGATGAACAGGCTGCCAACCATAAAGTAGCCTCAATTATGCGTGTTTCTCTCCTGGTCAGTATTTTATTTTGTGGAATCATTTACCTTGTATCCCCATCCCTCATTCCTCTCATTTTCGGGAACGGGTTTAAAGGAAGTGTTCCTATGATCAGGGAAATACTTCCGGGAATCCTTGTGCTGGTAATTTTCAGGATCCTTAACAGCAGGCTGGCAGGGATGGGGAAACCACAGGTTGCTATTTATACATTCATTCCTGCTTTGATACTCAATCTTATCCTCAACCTCATCTGGATTCCACGCTATGGAGCCATGGGCTCCGTTTGGGCAACCAATGCAAGTTATGGATTTGGCTGTATTATCTTTCTTTTCGCCTATTCCTGGAAGGTCCGTATGCCTGTAAGCGAGATATTCCGTTTCCAGAAAAGTGATTTTGATTTCTTCACCATTATTAAAAACCGGTTTAAAAGAAAATCACAGATTGGATAATCCACGAACTTCTCTACTAGTCATCCGTCTGGTTTTCCTGACTTATACAAGATAATTTATATACCACCTCATCCGGATTTTGCTCTATATCGCGTTTGCAGTATATTTGGATTAAGTATAACTTAATAATACATTACCAGGGTGAAAAAACCAGCGTGCTTGACGATAAAAATATCGATAAGGAGAATAACCGGGTAAATAATTTTATACCAATTCCCGGTAAGCATTAATGATTAGTTACTGCATTCCGCCGCTGTTGTGCATCTACCGCAAGACTATAGTAATATGTTGACTTTTCTATATCTCCCTTTGTCTTGAACAAATAACCAAGGTTTGTGCAAACTTCATATCCCGGATTTCTTTGTGCGGCTTGTTCCCAATATTTAATTGCAGTTGTCGTATCACCCTGCGTAAGAAAATAATACCCATCACTGAAATAAGGTACGTCCAGATTTGGGTATTTCTTCATGAGATCATCATTGATTTTCATGGCTTTCGCAACTTCCCCCTTTTCAAAGAAAAGTTCTACCATCTTAAAGACAGCAATCAATTCTTTAGGATTGATTTGCAGTACTTGCTCGTAGCAAGCAAGGGCACTATCGATTTTGTTTACTTTGTAATAAGCCAGGGCCATATTTACCCAGGCCGGTTGTAATTCTGGTTTTAAAGCGATGGCTCTCTTCAGAAAAACGAGGGCTGAATCCGGTTTGGATGTAAAATTGATATAGACTGTTGCGAGATCATTCAAAGTAGTATAATCATCAGGATAAATCTTCAATGCATTGCGGAAATGAGAAACAATTGTCTGCTGCAATCTTTCATTAACGGCTCCATTTTGTTGATAATTAGGATCCTGGTAAACAATTCCTGCCATGAATTCTGCATACTTCACGTTTGCTTTAAATGAATTAGCCAGAAAAGGTGTATCCGTAGTATATAGATCATAGAGATTGCGCCATTCACGGTTTCGTTTGATTGTTATTGCTGTACATGGTATTAAAAGCAGACCTATGATAACAAGAATCTTTGCACGTTCACTAAATTCAATTGTCAGGCTCCTGGGTTCAGTATGGAATACCATGAATATAAAATATACCAAAACAATAATGAATCCCAGGGAAGCATTAAACGCAAATCGCTCGCCAACAATTCCTACAACAGGGGCTGCTATATTGGCGAACATTGATATAGCAATAAAATAATAAAGTATGGCAAATGATAGAATATGCTTTTCACGGAACTTTTTAAGTGCATAAATAAAAATGCCGAGGTGAATTATAAGTGAGATTGGTGCAAGAATATGTCCCCATCCGTCTACAGGAATCATATTATACCCGTAATAATAAAGCAATGGATGTGGAAAAATAAGTATCTTCAAATAAAAGAATAAAGTCATCGCAGCTGCCCCTGTGCTTACCCAAATACTTTTATTTTCAAACAACGGGTTTTCAACAAAAGAGTAGACGTGCACGGCTTTTGGCAAAAACAACCGTGGTATGAAATAGGCCATCAATCCAACTATGAAAACAGCTGTAAAGATCCAGATGAATTTTTTTAGTTTTATATCCGTGAAGAAATACAGAACTAAGGGATAAAGTGCTGCGAAAGTTACTATTGACGATTTGCAGAGGTAACCAATAAAGAAAACTATCAGAGTGGCAATAAAATAAATGATCTTTTTTCTTTCAGCATATCTTAATAAAAAATGCAACCCACCAAGTCCACAAAGAAAAGCAAGCAGTTCATCTCTGTTTTTAAGGCTGGCAACTACTTCTGTATGAACCGGATGAGCCATAAAAAACAATGTGATCAGGAAAGGAAAGAGGATATTATAATTCTTTAGCAACCGTCTGAGTATAAAGAATAGCAAAGTGGAAATCCAGAAATAGAGTAGTACATTTATGAGGTGGCTTCTGCCAGGTTTCTGTCCTCCCCAAAATCCATTTTCAATTGCAAAAGTCATTTTGACAATAGGACGGTAGTCAGTTTGCTGGCTTCCAGCATTACCTTTGGTGTCCACATAATAGGAGGTAAATATTTTTGGGATTGCAGCGAATCCTTTTTTCACAAGTTCATTTTGCGGACCGGTCACAAAATTATCATCTACTGACCATTTATTGAGTACAGTATTCCCATATAAAGCAAGTGCAAATACAAAAAAGAAAAGAATAAAATAAAAGTTGGCTTTTTTCGAATTATCTCTCTTATCAATCTTTGTTTCCGGAGTATTCTTAGTTTTGCCAAATGTATTCCTGACCAAATTTTTTGCTTTGTTTTGTGAAGAAGAGCCCGCTACTGAACCTTTCGATTGCTTGCGTTTTTTATTGCTTGATGTTCTGCTCATGGTTCACAAATGGAAATGCAAAAATAGGAATTTAGTACAACCCTATCCAGGTCATACAGCAATGTAGCAAGCTAGTTTAATAAAGTCATTCACATTCAATTGCTCTGCGCGTTTTTCTAAAAATTTCTGAATTTCCGGTGATGCAGATTTCCCAGCAGGAATAATTCCTTTTAAGGAATTTCGTAATGTCTTCCTGCGTTGATTGAATGCTGTTTTCACCGTGGTCATAAACAGATCTTCATTACAATTCAGTCTTATTGTATCATTTCTTCTTAAACGTATGACTGCCGATTTGACTTTTGGAGAGGGATAAAACACGGATTCATTCACCGTGAACAGATACTCAATATCAAACCAGGCTTTCAGTAAAACGCTCAGAATACCATATTTTTTTGAACCCGGTGGGGAAGCAATTCGCTCAGCAACTTCTTTCTGAAACATTCCTAACAGTTCAACGATTGAATTCCTGTTCTCAATAGTGCGGAAGAGGATCTGGCTTGAAATATTGTAGGGGAAGTTCCCGATTATAGCGAATGGAACAGGGATTATTGAAAGGTCTGTCTTTAGAAAATCTTCTGCAATGAGCTTGCTGGAAATTGAGGGATAATGTTGCTGAAGATAAAATACAGCCTCATTATCGATCTCAAAAAAATAACTATTAAGGGATGGGTTTTCAAGGAGGTATTTTGACAAAGCTCCTTTACCTGGACCAACTTCCAGAATATTAATTATATCCTTTGAAATACAACCAACTATCTTACGTGCAATATTCTCATCCTTAAGGAAATGTTGTCCGAGGTGCATTTTAGGTCGTACCATCTTAAAATCCTTTATCTCCTCTTAATATCCGGAATCTTTTCCGAGAATCAGGAACATAAATGCTTCCCGGATATTTACTCATCAACATTTCGTAAAATGCCATGGCTTTTGAGTTATCTTTTATCTCTTCCTCACTCATTTTGGCTCTATAATAAAGAGCCTGATCAGCTAAGACATCATCTGGATAATTTTTAATGATGGTTCCCAGGAGGGTGTCTGCATCCTGAAGTTTTCCCTCTTTTCTAAGAATGTTGGATTTTTCCATGTACATGTGTGGGAATATAGGATGGTCCTTAAAAACCAGTGCTATAGAATCCAGTTCTTTCAGGGCCTCGTCATTTTTATTCTGATACTCCAAAAGGTCCGCATGTGAGAAGTAGGTCAAGGCAATTGTATTACTGTCCAAATCAAAATTCTCACTGATAAGAAGAGACAATGCCATGGCATCATTGGAGATTAGTTTAGAAGTAGCTGCTTTCAAAATGTCCAATTGAGTTTGAGCCCATTTAAATTGGCCAATATAATAGTATAATTTTGCATTCCTGAACTTGGCATCTTCCCCGATCTCGTCGTTTTTAAAATCCATATAAACCTGCTGGTAAAGCAAGGTGGCGTCCCATACATTGTTGGTGAAGAGATAAATATCGGCAAGTTCCAACTTTACCTGTGATTTTAACTTTAGGTTAACATCGAATTTATCAATGATTGCTGACAGCCTGGTCGTTGCTTCATCATACTTCCCAAGAAAGAATGCATCAAGATGAGCCAGGTCTTTCGTAAGCATCACCGATTGAGTATGGTCAGTAGTATGATCTATTTCTGTCTCAAATTCTTTTTCCAGCTCTGTTAATGATTTTTGAGAAGGATTAGGACGAGCAACCAACTGGATAAATCTTGTATTTAAAAGTTCCGAGCGGCTTTCATCATAAAATGGAAATTCCTTTCCCTTCGATACGAGATATTTATAAGCATCAATTGCAGATCCATACTCCTGATTTGAGACCGCCATTTTTGCCAATTGAAAAACCCTTTCACCATCTTCCTGTAAACGTCTGTCAAGAGATTTTGCCTGAATCAGAGCAAGTTCAAAATCCTTTTGCTGAATCGAATACCACCAAAGCATTTCCGAATAATAGGTCTTCTCGGGTTCTTTCTGAGATCTGTCAAGCAAGGATTTCCTGAATAATTCATTCTTTGAGCCGTCAGGATCATTTTCAAGATCAAACTGTAAACGTTCTTCAATCGTCTGCAGATACTTTTTGTTATTTTCTAATAAGATAAAGTACTCATCAAGCTCTTTTTTAAACTCCCCGGTTCTTTCATACAATAGTGCCAGCTCAAATCCGAAAGGATATGCACCTTTCATGAGTTCCCGTCCTTTCAAATAGACCTTCTCTGCATACTCATTTTCGTTCCGGCTGATGAAGGCATTAGCCAAATCTGTGATCTGTTGCTGATTTGGCTCAAGCTTTCGAAGGGCTTCATCATAATTTTTTTTTGATTTCTCCTGATCACCTTTCCTAAAAGAAATATAGCCCAGATCGACCATATACTTCAGGGCATCCTTATCATTCTTTTGTGCCATTTTTACCAGCTTTTCGGCTTTGGTAAAATCTCCGGTTTCAACAAGACAGAATAAATAATATGAATAGATGTAATACGAAGGTTTAACGGTATAAACTCTTTCATAGATTTCTGCCGCTTTTTCATATTCTTTATTTTGATAAAACTGCATAGCAACCTGCTCATCATTATTGTTATCTGTAGCATTCGTTTGAAAGGGTAGTACAGGTTTTGCTGTAACCGTACGATCCTGTGCATTACAGTAGATGGTGAACGAAAGAGAATAGATCGTGAATATGAAAAGAAATAAAATGCTCCTATACATAAAAAGATGTTATTCTCTTAAACGGTTGATTGCGATCCATGACATGAGTCCCATTCCTGTCCGGAGGCAGTGTTCATCCACATCGAAGGTGCTCGTGTGCAGATTGGAAACGATTCCTTTTTGCTCATTTCTGACTCCCAGCCTGTAAAAACACGAAGGAACCTCATTGGCAAAGTATGAGAAATCTTCCGAAGTCATGCGCGCTTCGAGATCAATAACGTTTTTTTCTCCAAGATATTCTTTTGACCACTCGCGGATTTTTAAAGTCAATTGGGCATCGTTATCAAGAAAAGGATAGCCATGCGAAATCCTGACATCACAGCTCCCCCCCATACCTGATGCAATTGAGGACGCAAGATGTGCGATCTTTTCATGGATCGTTTTTCTCCACACCTCATCATAAGTCCTGACCGTACCTTCGATAGAAACCTTGTCGGGAATAATATTCGTTCGTCCCTCTCCTGATATCTTTCCAAATGAAACCACTGTGGGGACAATGGGATTGGCATTACGGCTGACTATCTGCTGAAGTGCAACAATAATATGAGATGCAATGAGAATCGGGTCAATTAATTGCTCAGGGGTTGCTGCATGACCACCTTTACCTTTAACCGTCAGATAAATTTCGTCTGTAGACGCCATGTAAGGACCAGGCTTCAATCCTATCATACCAGCATCAACAGTGTTTATCACATGTTGGCCGATGACAGAAACAGGTTCAGGGTTCTTAAGAACGCCTTCACGTATCATTCGTATAGCACCTCCGGGATAGGTCTCTTCTGATGGCTGAAAAATCAATTTTATACTACCTTCAAACCTTTCCTTTAACCGGTTCAGGATCTTTGCACTTCCAAGTAAGCTTGCCATATGAACATCATGGCCACACGCATGCATCTTTGAGGGAACCAAAGATTTATACTCAGAAATATTTTCTTCATGTATGGGCAATGCATCCATATCGGCCCGTAATGCAACATTTTTGGATTCAGGATTGACCCCATTGATAATGCCTACAATCCCGGTTTCAGCAACTCCCTTGACATAGGTAATCCCATATTCATCAAGTTTTTTGCAAATGAACTCTGCAGTTTTGAACTCTTCGCATGAAAGCTCAGGGTTTTGATGAAAATGGCGGCGGATTCCACGTATTTCTTCAAAATACTCAGAAGATAATGCCTTAATCTGTTCCTTTAAATTGTTCATGGCTAACAGCAATTTAATCATTCAAAGATATTACAATTTGTTAATCTGGAGTTGACCTGTTTTTTAATCTACAGAACTCCCTTAAGAAACAATGGGGTATTGGAAAAGATAATTCATTCCTGAGATTTGGTGATCTAAATGGAAAGATAAGTAATCCCTCAATTTTACAACGGAATATTCCCGTGTTTTTTTGGAGGATTGGTCCTGCTCTTATTCTGCGTCAGTTCAAGTGCCTGAATTAGTTTAAACCGGGTTTCTTTGGGATAGATAATCTCATCAATATAGCCAAGCTCTGCAGCTTTATAAGGACTTGCAAAGGTGTTACGATAATCCTCTACTGCTTCAGCACGTTTATCTTCAGTTAGTTTGCCCTTATGAAGAATATTGACAGCTCCTTCGGGACCCATTACTGCAATTTCACCAGTAGGGTAAACATAATTTACATCGCCGCCAATATGTTTGCTTGACATCACACAATAGGCGCCCCCATATGCTTTGCGTGTAATTACCGTTATCTTCGGCACGGTCGCTTCGCAAAAAGCATAAAGCAATTTTGCTCCATGTTTGATAATGCCATTGAATTCCTGATTCGTTCCGGGAAGAAACCCCGGCACATCTTCAAATGTGACAAGCGGAATATTAAAACAATCACAAAACCTTACGAACCGGGCTCCTTTGATAGCTGAATTTATATCTAATACGCCGGCAAGGTAGGCTGGCTGGTTTGCAACAATGCCAACCGGCTTCCCGGCAAGTCGGGCAAAACCGGTGATAATATTCTGGGCATAATGAGGCATTACTTCGAAAAAGTTGCGGTTATCAACAACTGCATTGATGATCCCCTTCATGTCATAGGGCTTGTTGGGATCTGCAGGAATGATGGTTTGAAGTGACTCGTCCTGACGCATGATATCATCTATACAAGGTTGTGTCGGAGGGTCTTCCATATTGTTAGACGGTAAGAAACTCATCAGTTCCCGTATCATCATTAGTGCCTGCTCATCATTTTCAGCAGCAAAATGAGCAACTCCGCTACGGGAGTTGTGCGTCATAGCACCACCCAGCTCGTCCATCGTGACCTCTTCATGGGTAACTGTTTTTATTACCTCCGGACCCGTCACAAACATATAACTGGTCTCTTTGACCATCAGGATAAAGTCGGTCATAGCAGGAGAATAAACTGCTCCGCCAGCACAGGGTCCAAGAATTGCTGAAATCTGAGGGATCACACCTGAGGACATCACATTCCGGTAAAAAATATCTGCATATCCTGCAAGGCTTTCCACTCCCTCCTGAATTCTTGCTCCACCAGAATCATTGAGACCGATTACAGGGGCACCTACTTTCATGGCCATATCCATGACTTTTATTACTTTATCAGCATTTGCACGGCTCATAGTTCCTCCAAAAACCGTAAAATCCTGGGCAAAAACGAAAACCAGCCGTCCATCTATCTTACCATAACCAGTTACCATCCCATCTCCATATACTTTATTCTTTTCCATTCCGAAATCTTTGCAGCGGTGCGTCACCAGCTTGTCAAACTCAGCGAATGTATTGGGATCGAGAAGGGCCAGGATACGTTCCCGTGCTGTCATGCGTCCAGCCTTGTGCTGTTTCTCAATTTTATCGATACCGCCACCCAATTCTGCCTGGCGGTTTTTATCTTCCAGTTGATGGTAACTCTCGTCTAAAGTGTGCATCTGAAAAGTAATTGGTTTAACTTAATACTATTTTCAAAAAGAATTATCAGGTTCTATGTAGGTTATGGTCACCATATTTTTACTAATAAGCCTTCATTCGAGCTTAATCATGATCTGGTGTGCATTCACGATATCTCCTTCTTTTACAAGAATTTCCTTAACAGTGCGTTCTGCCGTTGCTTTGAATTCACTCTGCATCTTCATTGCCTCCACTACGATCAGGGTTTGTCCAGACACCACTTTTTCTCCTGTAACAACGGGCACTTTTACAACTTTACCAGGCATGGGCGAGGAGATGTCATTATCTCCTTCTGATTCTGTTCCTGATCGTCTGCTTTCCCTGTATTTTGCCTCAGCATCAATGATTTCCGTATTGAAAGACCTGGCAAAGGTGTTGACAATGTATTCCTTTGAAGAGTTTCCTTCAATCAGTTCAACATTGTAAGAATGTCCATTGTAAAGGATCGAATAAACACCATTTTCGACCATCACAACATCCAGATCATATTTCCGGTCATCCACTTCGATTAGTATTTTACTTCCTGCCCTGTTTAAAAGATCGATCCGGGCAGTGCGATGTTCCAGTTTAATATCATATGCCATAAGTTCTGACTTTTATAATCGTAAAACACTTCTTTTTCTGCCAAAATCCTTCCATGTGGAAGCAAATTCCTCGGTGAATTTCTGGGGTTGAATTTTATCGATCTTATCGAGATAGTCTATGAAACAGGCGATCATGGCCATGTCCTCACACTCAATCCCGCATAATTTCGGGACAAAAAGGCGGTCATGATTCTGTTCAATAAAGTGAGTATTGTATTTCCCTCCGACGAAATCGGGAATATCCATGATCCTTTCCAGGAATTTAATATTGGTCTTAACTCCTGTGATCTTATATTCATATAATGCCCTTCTCATTCTTGCGATCGCTTCCGGCCTGGTTTTTCCCCATGAAATAAGCTTGGAGATCAAGGGATCGTAATGCATTGGGATTTCATAGCCTTCATAAACATATCCATCGTACCTGACACCCAAACCAAGGGGAACGGTTATATGGGTCACAACGCCAGGCTGAGGCATAAAATTATTATCCGTATCCTCAGCATAAATCCTGCATTGAATGGCGTGACCATCCTGCCTGAGGTCTTCCTGCCGTATGGTCAGTTCCAGTCCATTGGCAATATTGATCTGCTCTTTTACAAGATCAACGCCTACTACACGTTCCGTTATCGGATGCTCGACCTGCAGGCGCGTGTTCATCTCAAGAAAATAATATTCAAGAGTATCGCTGACAATAAATTCAATTGTCCCTGCGCCTTCATAGTTCACTGCTTTGGCCGCGGCAATTGCAAATTTTCCCATTTCATCCCGCAACAACGGGGTCATCAATGGAGAAGGTGTTTCCTCAATGACTTTCTGGTGCCGCCTCTGGATAGAACATTCGCGCTCGAACAGATGGATCACATTACCATGCTGATCAGCCAGGATCTGGAATTCAATATGGTGAGGCGATTCAATATACTTTTCAATATAAACGGAATCATTCCCAAAAGCATTCATTGCTTCTGATTTGGCTGTCCGGAAATAAGGCAATAATTCATTGAAATTGTGTACAAGGCGCATACCCTTTCCCCCTCCTCCAGCAGAGGCTTTAATCATCAAAGGATATCCAATCTGTTTGGCAATTTCTACGGCCATATTCTCATCGGTGATCTTTTCAGATGTACCGGGAACTATGGGAATACCCGCTTTTATCATGGTTTGACGGGCCGTAATTTTATCTCCCATAGTTGCTATAGAATAAGCCGACGGACCTATAAATATGATCCCCTCCTGCTTACACCGTTCTGAAAATGAAGCATTTTCAGACAAAAATCCATATCCTGGATGGATCGCATCAGCACCTGATTTCTTCGCTGCATCAATGATACTATCCATGTTTAAATAGCTCTCTCTTGATGGAGCCGGACCAATGAAATAAGCCTCATCAGCATACCTCACATGCATGGCTTTCCGGTCAGCTTCAGAATAAACGCCTACTGTTATCAATCCTAATTCCCGGCATGACCGCATAATGCGGACAGCAATTTCTCCCCGATTCGCAACGAGAACTTTCCTGATCATATAATGAGTTTAATAAATAATTACTTGTGAACAGACTAACAATCAACTAATTAATTATGTAATAAAAAACGAAATTAGAAATATATGTTAAAATGACAAAAATAAATATGTTAATGTTTTATAAAAGTCACAGGACTTTCTTAAATGAACTTGTTCCGGATTTGCATTAAATGAGTGCCGTTTTCAGGATTTTTCCGATATTTGCAATTGAATCTGTCTCACTGATATGAATCGTTTTTCCCTCTCTCTTTTCATCATTTTGTTTTCTATGTCAATGATTTCCTGCAGGCATAGAGTGGAATCGAAACATACCCAGGCAGTTAATGATTCCACAATTTATCGCCTCCGGGAGAAAGCCAGGCACGATTCCCTGTCTATCGAATTGGATCATTTCATTCACGATCCCTGTTTCGCCGGTGCTACTATAGGTTATGCCATATATGATTTTACCAAAGGTCTGCAGAATCTCATCTTCGATCATAATGCCACCCTGGGAATGGTACCTGCTTCCACACAAAAGATACTGACCACTGCCGCGGCACTGGAGATCTTCGGGGAACCCATTTACCAGGAAGTCACAATGACCAACCTCAACAGTATCAATTGGCGCGCTAACCGGCTATTGCAGAAAATCGGCCAGGAAAAATACGGGAAGTACGATTTCCAACACGGAACCCAGGCTGTTCTGGAATACTGGAAGGCAAAAGGAATAGATGTTTCCGGAATTAACATGTTGGATGGAAGCGGGCGATCACATGATAATATTGCAAGTCCGAAGCAATTAGCAGATGTTCTTTACAAGATGACCTCCTCCCCTGTCTTTCCGATTTTTTATAACTCTCTCCCGCTGGCCGGAATTTCCGGAACAATGCATAAATGGTTGATAGGAAGTACCGGCGAAGGCAGAGTACGTGCAAAAACCGGTTCCCTAGGTGGCGTCAGAAGCTATGCAGGCTATGTAAGGACGCTAAACGATAAAAAACTTATTTTCACATTAATCATCAACAATTACACTTGCAGGACAAAGATCCTTAAACAACGCGTTGAAGATTTCATGCTTGGAATGGTGAACCTCTGAAAAACAAGAATGCCTGATATTGTAATTTCATTCTACATAAGGATACTGAAAAAAACCTCTTCCTTCTTCTGATGGATCAGACAAAGGACTGAAGGTCATAGAGCTTTTTGTAAACCTTATTATCCTCCAGAAGATTAATATGAGTGCCACGTTCAACGATCTTGCCGTCTTGCAGAACAATAATCTCGTCAGCAAATTGAATAGTGGAGAGTCTGTGGGCAATCACGATCGACGTACGGTTCCGCATTAGGTTCTCAAGTGCTTGCTGGACAAGCCTTTCAGATTCAGTATCCAGTGCAGAGGTGGCTTCATCAAGGATCATGATCGGCGGATTTTTGAGCACAGCGCGTGCAATGCTTAATCTCTGCCGCTGACCCCCTGAGAGTTTCGTTCCCCTGTCGCCAATATTGGTATAATACCCTTCGGGCATCTTTTCAATAAACTCATGAGCATTTGCGACTTTGGCAGCTGCAATAACAGCTTCCTCATTGACATTCACCATTCCAAAGGCAATGTTGTTGAATATTGTATCATTGAAAAGGATTGTCTCCTGGGATACGATTCCCATCAATCCCCTCAGATCTTCAATCACCAAGTTGCAAATTGGAATACCATCAATCAGAATTTCCCCTTCCGAACAATCATAAAAACGGGGCAAAAGATCTACCATTGTTGACTTTCCGGAACCAGAAGGCCCTACCACTGCAACTATTCTTCCTTTTGAGATTTTAAGAGAAAAATCTTTAAGTACATCTTCTTTCTCATACCTGAAGGTGACGTTACGGTATTCAATTTCTTTAACGAAGTCCTTCTTATTGATGGCATCCGGTTTTTGCACGATTACCTCTGGTGCTGCAAGTACCTGCGATATCCTCTCAACTGAGGCAGCTCCTTTCTGAATGTTATAATATGCCTGTGTAATGGATTTAGCAGGGGGCATTATTTGTGAAAAAATGCCAAGATATACAAGGAATGCGGCTGCATCAAGTAAATTACCCTTTGTAAAGACAAGGTTCCCTCCGTACCAGAGTACAAAAGTAACTACCAACACACTTAGAAATTCGCTGAGTGGAGAGGCAATATCACGTTACCGATAAAGGCGGATCATTAACCTTGTATATTCCTGATTTATTTGTTTAAAGCGGTTGTCGGCAAACTTTATGGCATTAAATGCTTTTATGATCCTCAGCCCCGAAATTGTTTCTTCAATCATCGCAAGGATAAAACCCATTTTCTTCTGTCCTTTATCTGATGTGCGCTTAAGACTTTTGCCGATCCGGCCAATGATAAGACCACTAAGCGGCAAAAGAATCAAAACAAAAACGGTAAGAGAACGACTAATTATGAACAGCGTAACGAGATAAGCTAAAATTGTAAACGGGTCGCGGAAGGCCATTTCCAATGAACTCATGATTGACCATTCGACTTCCTGAACATCATTTGTCATGCGGGCAATGATATCCCCCTTTTTCTGCTCGTTGTAATAGGACAATGGAAGGATGAGAATTTTTTTATACAGGGTATTCCTGAGGTCCTTTACAACCCCGTTTCTTACAACAGCAAGAAAATACATAGCCAGATAGCGGAAAAGGTTTTTAAAGAAAAATAGGACAATGATGATGAGGCCAATGTAAATGAGTATCCTGCTGTGTCCATACATATGAATAAACCTTCCCGATTCATAATAGAAATTTTCCTGAATCGACTTTCCGTTTGTCAGGATAAGAGGCGGTGCCGTCGTCGGAATGGGAATCTGGTTGAAAAGCATCTGAAGGATCGGGATAAACAAAGCGAATGAAACCAAGGAGAAGAAAACAGCAAGGATATTAAAAAGGACATTCATGGAAGCATGCCACCAATAGGGACCTGCAAAGCGCAGTATTTTGAAAAAATTCCTCATCGCTGCAAAGGTAAAATTTTCTCTTTTGAATTAAAAAGAAAGAAAAACAAGGAAACAATAAATTAACATGAACCCGAAAAAGGGGACCAGATGAAAAGAAGTGCAACATCACGAAATTTATTCGTTCGTGATGTTCTTATAGATTTCCAGAATCTCATTTTTATAGCGGGATGGAGCTTCCAGATAACCCCAGCCGTTCTCGAGAACTTCAATACTGCCAAACGCAGAATCCGAAACGGGAACCATCCCAAATGGGATATTCCTCTCTTTCAGGGCTTCCTCCATGTTCTCAGCTTCAAATTCATTGTTAAGATCCAATATTTTTTCAAATTCGTCCATTATAAATGTTTAAGTACTCAGTTTTTATGTATTTCTTTTGACTGCGGATTTATTTATCAAATATACTAAAAAATATGACTAAATCTATACGATAACGTGTAAAGTCAAACAAGAATTTTAAAAGAGAAGAAAATTAATATCCTTTTTTCAGCAAGAGAACCATGAAGAAAGCTCCGATGATGAAGAAAATACAGATTGCCAGTACGGAATATCGCATGCTCCCGGTTATGGCTTCAATGATCCCGAAACTAAAGGTACCTGCAACCGTAGCAAGCTTTTCCATCACATCATAAAAACTAAAAAATGAGGTATGATCAGTAGTTTCAGGCAACATTTTGGAATAGGTCGATCTGGCAAGCGACTGTGAGCCTCCCATCACAATACCGATGCAGAATGCAGTGACAATGAACCCAATAGCATCTCTGATGAAGTAAGCTCCGATACAGATAAAAATCCATATAATGAGTGAGGCAAGAAATGCCCTAAGGTTACCGAAACGGCCGGAGAGCCTGGCAAAAAACCATGAGCCGAACATGCCGACCAGCTGAATGACCAGAATGGTGGGGATCAGGACATTATCTTTAAGCCCTAATTCCTTCTCGCCATAGGTGGCCGCCATGAACATCACAGTCAGTAAACCCATCATGACAAAAAAGAACCCAATCAAAAAGATGCTCAGGTGATAAGATCTTCTGACCTGGTTGAATACGATCCTGAGTTCTTTATAGCCATTGGTAAGGACGGCAGCCCCCTGCATCCTTTTACGGTAAGTATATTTTGGCAATCTCGAAAATGTGATCCGTGAAAATCCTATCCACCAGAGAAATACAGTCAGGAAAGAAATCCGTGCCGGTAGTGAAGATCCTTCCGGGATACCGAACCAACCTGGCTTTAAGATCATTATGAGATTAAAGATCAGCAGGAGCACACTTCCGAAATAGCCCATCGAATAACCCTGGGCACTCACCCTGTCCTGATCTTCAGGATCCGCAATCACAGGCAGAAACGAGTTGTAAAAGACAATACTGCCGCCGTACCCAATGGTTCCCAGGGTAAAAGCGATAATGCCAAATTCCACATTCCCTGCATTAAAGAAAAACAGCGATCCGCAGGCGGCGGCTCCGATCCAGGTAAATACCATCATAAATGCTTTCCTTCTCCCCGTATAATCTGCCATCGAGGAAAATAAAGGAGATCCCATGGCCACGAAGAGGTAGGCAGCAGCAATAGCCCAGGAATAAAGGACAGTATTTATGATATGAGCCCCGAAAAAGCTGACTGTGAAATCAGTCCCATGGCGGGTTACCGTATTGTAGTAAATCGGAAATACTGTAGATGCAATGGTTAGCTGGTAAACAGAATTGGCCCAATCGTACATGACCCAGCCCCGGATCACACGCTTATCGCCTTTCTGGATTACCTGGACATCTTTTCGCCGTATCAAAGGATCAAATTTAAATGGAAAATGCGAAAATAAACAATTTGTAAACAGATCTTTATAAATTTGCTGAATCCCGATAAGATTGACAGCAATTTTATTCATCAAACCCAGACAGATGAAGCACCTGTACCTGATTATCCCGATGATGACGCTTTACTTCATCTCTTCTGCTTCGTCTGCAGAAAATCCTACAGACTCAGTAAAGCTGGATTCCAAGCAGGACAAGATCAAGAAGGGATGGAATTTTGCAGGGTTACCTGCAATAAGTTATGATGCCGACATGGGATTTCAGTATGGCGCCCTGGCGAATATCTATTATTATGGCGACGGCTCTACTTATCCGCAATATTTTCATTCCTTTTATTTCGAGGTTTCAAGGTACACCGGAGGGACCGGGATCAATCAATTCTTTTTTGATTCAAAAAAGCTGATCCCGAATGTAAGAGTCACTGCTGATGTGACTTATCTCACAGAAAAGGCGCTGAATTTTTATGGTTTCAATGGTTATCAGTCTGTTTACAATCCTGCCTGGGAAGATAATAAAAATGATTCCCTTACCTATAAGACCCGGATGTTTTACCGCTATCAGCGAGATTTGCTTAGGATCGGAGCTAGTTTCCAGGGAAAGTTCCTGAATCCGAAACTTTTGTGGCTGGCAGGATTCACCTTCCTGAAGATCAGAACTGCCCAGGTTAATGTGG